>DAONFN010000155.1:0-7271 GCA_035403625.1 Bacteroidales bacterium | reverse complement strand
TGCTCTGCGGCGGAATTAGGGTCCTGGGCTTGCCCAGGGGTTAATACCCGTGATTTCTGTACTGGTTGAAGAGCCTGGTTTGGTTTCCGCTGGCGTCGATCAACTGCCTGAGACGGTTGAGCCGGGTGGTCTCCTGCCGGGCCGACAGGATCCAGTGGACCACCATCTTCCGATAGGAGGAAGGGGTCGCGGTAAAGTACTCCCAGGCTGTTTCATTCTCCCTGAAGGTGGCTGCCATTTCGGGCGGAAGTTGGCGGGCGTCGTCTTCATAACTGTACCAGGGTTTGACCGGTACCGCATCGGGATTGCAGGCGGCGATTCCGGCCGGGTGCATCAATCCCTGCGCGGTGAGCTTCCTTATTTTCTCCAGATTGACGGCGCTCCAGTTGCTTCCCGGTTTCCGGGGGGTGAAACGGATAAAATATCTTTCGTCGTCAATCGATTTCCTCACCCCGTCGATCCACCCGAAACACAGTGCCTGGTCGACCGACTGCGACCAGGTCATGTTCTGCTGGCTGCTGCCCGCCTTGTAAAATCCCACCAGCAATTCTTTTTCGCCGGCGTGGTGCCCTTCCAGCCACTTCCTGAATTCATCCGCAGACGCGAAAAAGACAATGTCCCCTTGTATTTCCATGTTACTCTTTTACTCTGTCACTGGTCACTCGTCACTCGTCCCTCGTCATTCGTCATTCGTCACTCGTCCCTCGTCATTCGTCATTCGTCACTTGTCACTCTGTCTCACATACTCCCTCTCCAGCAGTTCCCGTCGGATCTCCCGGCCGTGGCCCGGGAGGAAGATCGTGCAACCTGTATCGAGCAGCTTCTTCCAGCTGGTGATCAGAAGCGGGATATCGTCGGCGAAGACGGGTAACACCTTCCCGGGGAATTTCCCGAAAAGTGTATCCCCGACGAGTGCGATCTCATTATCGATCACGATGCTGACCGAATCGGCGGAATGGCCGGGCGTAGAAAGAATGTTAATGCCATCGAACCCTGCAGGTTGAAACTCCCGCGGTCCGGACAATGAATCTGCTTCGAACGGCCGGTAGCCGAACCCGCGCTTTCCGATCGCGGCCCCCATACGGGCCAGCCATCGGGTAGCGGGCACCGATCCGCGGGGGATGGGGGTGTAGCCGGCTCGGGTCCAGCCGGCTGCTTCACCCGACATCAGGATCCGGCATCCTCCTTCCATTTTCAGCCGGGCGGCCGACCTGCAGTGGTCAAAATGGGTGTGGGTGAGGATAAGCCAGGAAAGATCGTCCGGTTTCAGGCCGAGGTACGCCAGGTTTCGTAGCAATGTGCTGTAAGCCATTGAGATGCCGGTGTCGACCAGCACGTGGCGATCACCGCAGGAAATGAGGTAGGCGTTGCAGCGACCGGAGAGGACGCGGCTGATGCGGCTCCCCGGCCGGGTGGTCCACTGTTTCATCCTGCGGGACATGGTATTCCGGGTTACCGGGTGATCGTACAGGAGGTTTCCACGGTTGTGTTTCCCTTGATCATCGACCATACCGGGCAGTATTTATCTTCGGCCATGGCGATCACCTTTTTCACATCTTCATCGGTCACGTCGCCTGAGGTGATTGAGATGGCGAGATAAATGGTCCGGAATCCGGTGGGATGTTCCTCCTTCCGGATACCCCGGGAGGTGATCGCAAACCCGGTGATCGTCCGGTTCATCCTTCGCAGGAAGGTGAGCATGGCGCTGCCCAGGCAGGAGGAAAGGCTCAGCAGCAGCAACTCCAGCGAGGTGTAGCCCAGGTTGTCGCCCAGGGGCGGGATATAATCGATCGAAACCGGGTCGTTACCTTCAACGGCGCCCGAGAAATGCAGCCGGTCGTTGACCAGCGTGAGGGTGGAGTTCACCTCCAGTGTCTTGTCGTTCATAGCAGTTTATAGTATAAGATCAGCGATATAGATTGTGGTTGGTGGCGATCAGGAAGCCGGTTTTTCAAGGTTTTTCTGCATCCAGATCACGTCGAAGAACCGGTCGAATTTCCGTCCGGCCTTTTCGAAGCGGCCGCAATGGGTAAATCCGTGTTTTTCGTGAAACCGGATGCTTCCCGGGTTTTCGGAGCTGATACTGGCGAGCAATAGGTTGATCCCCCGTTTTATCGCCTCCGATTCGAGCTTGGCCAGGGCGGCTTCACCGATCCCATGCCCCGTGAATTCCGGTGCGATGAAATAGGTGATTTCGGCGCAGGCCCGGAAGGTGGGAAACGGATTGTAGGCCCGCAGGAAACAAAAGCCGGCAATCTGGTCTCCGTAGCGGATGACATAGGCGGGGTATCCGTCGGTCATCGCCTGCAACCGGGTGAAGAAGGTCACCGGCAGCGGCGTATCGGCGTAAGCGGCAAAACTGTTTTCGATGTAGTAATTGAAGATATCCATGACCTCCTGCCGGTAATGATCGGAGAAGTCGAGGAAACGGATTGGGTTGGCGTGCTTGGAGGAACTGTTCATTAGTCCTTAGATTCTGTTTCTGTCGAAAGGTTACTCCTTGTTTCCGGATCCGGTGATTATTTTCAACCACCACCCGCATAGCAGGCAGGCTCACAGATCACGGTTTTATCTTCCACGCCAGGAGCGACCGTCCATGCCGCAGGTAAAGCACGCCGCGATCGATCACCGGGTGCGAGAAATGCTCTTTCGTCCCTTGGGTGACCTTGAATTTGCCGGCCAGTTCCAGCTTGCCGGCGCCCGGCCGCACGAGGTTCATCTCCCCCCGCTGGTTGTAGTAGTACAGCAGTTGGCCATCGGAAATGATCGTGCCGGTGCCGCACTTAAGGGTGTCGGTTACCTGTCCGGTGGTGATGTCGATGGCGCAGAGCGCCTTCTTGCTGTCGATGCAGCTATAGATCGTGTTCCCCTGTTTGATGAAGCCGCCCATGAAGTTGTCGACGGCCTGGTTGCGCCACACCTGCCGGATGGAGTTGCCGTCGGGAGCCAGGATCAGCCTGACGGCGCCGTTGCCGTCGCCGGCCACGTAGTAAAGGGCTCCGTTGTCGTACCACACGGTGTTGCTGTGGGTGTCGCCGTATCCGGGCTTGTGCTCCGAAACCGGGAGGTTGTCCTGCGGATGGGTCCACAGCAGTTGCCCGGTTTTCGCATCGATCCCCATCAGCGAATAGGCCGAAAAGGTGACCAGGAGCGTACGATTGGGGAGTTTGATGATAAGGGGTGAATTATAGCCCGGCCTCTCACCGTCGCCTTTGCACACCCACAGGATATTGCCGGTGAACCGGTCGAGGGCCACTACGTTGGTATCTCTTCCTCCGGGGACGAAAAATACCCGGTCGCCATCGACGGCAGGGGATTCGGCATGGCCGAAGAGCGAAAGCTGGTTGTGGAAACCGCTGCGGCCTTCCACCTGCCACTTTACCTTCAGCGTCTCACGGTCGAGGCAGACCAGCGATCCCAGCCCCGTGCTGAGGTAGATCGCCTCGGCGGTGAGGGTGGGCGCGTTGCGGCTCCCGATGTAGTTCTTCATCCACTCGCGGCCGTAGGCGATTTTCCGCTCGATCTTTCCGCTGGTATTCAGGATGAAGAGGGATGCGGTCGAGTCGAGGACCCCGCAAAGGTAGATCTTGCCGTCATAACAAACCGGCGAAGCATACCCGTCGCCTACCGAGTCGTTTGCCCAGAGCAGTTGCGGGCCGCCCGTGGGCCAGGAGGATAGGTTGCCGTCGCCGGGATAAATACCACGGCGATCTTCACCGCGCCACTGGGACAATACCTGCGCGGAGAGACCTCCCTGGATCAGCAGAGCCATTGTGATGATTCCGAGATGTTTACGGGACATAGGAAAAGAGTTAAAGGTTGTGAACAGAAATTCAAAAGTACTAATGAAATGCTTAGGACCGGATCTGAATTCTGGGATTTCGTTCTGGTAATGCAGCCATCCTGATCCAATAGCTAAACGCTGAAATCCATGCCCGGTCAATTGCGTACAAATTCAACGATAAAATTTCCGGCCGGCATATAGTTGCGCTTGTTCCAGAGGTAAACGGTCTCCTCCGGCGTAACGATCGAATCCTGCGGGGCCATCGAAAAAGTAAGGATGCGGAGTCCGGAAGGGACGATAAGCTGATAATCCGCCTGTTCGAGTGGTTTTCGCCATCCAATCGTTGATTTCAGGACGTATTCGGCCTTGTTGCTCATCAGTTTTTGACAGTACGAGATCTGGACGGCAAGGGAGTCGGACGAAACGAAATCAACGGCAAACAGCGTCATTCCCGGGTCATGGCTGAGCGGGTTGATGATTTTGTTCTCCGTAAGGTTGTAAATCCTGACGGAATCGACTGCCCCATAGGACGACCCGGCGGGATAGGGATAGGCCAGCACTTCGCGGGAACGGTCGTCGCTCTTCACGTAATAGATGCCGGTGACCCGGAAAAGACCGCGTTCAACCTTCATCGTGATCTTTTCCTGATAAAAATCCATCCCCTGTGCTGCAATGGTCGATGACACGGAAATCAGAACCGATAACAGGACGAGGGCTCGCATGCCGGGTTCTATTGTTTTACCAGTTTCCCTGAAGCGGTGATCCGGCCTTGATCGACCAGGTTGTAAAGGATGAATCCGGATGCCACGTTTTTTTCGGCCACCCATTCCCATTTTCGCTGATCGGCAGCGATCTCTTTCTCCATCAGTAATTTACCGTCAACACTGAACAGGGATAAAATGGTATTTTTACCTCCAACCGTTTTCCCGGGGGTGAAAAAGAAAGTGACCCGGTCGGTGAAAGGGTTGGCGAACACTACCACCGTGCTTTCAGCAACAGGTTCAGGATCAGGGCGACCAGTTACCAGGCTGGTGGCGACAATATTCCCGGAGAAAGCCGTACCGGGCCTCATGCAGAAATCAACCGGAACGACGGTATAAATATACGGAACATAGGATTGCGGATAGAAAAAGGTAACGGTATCGAACGTGTATCTTTTACTAATTACACGCTCATCAAATGAACCGCCGGGATGAATGTGAAGCAGACATGGGAGTTGGCGGGATATACAGCAGGCCTTCCGGAAAAACATTCCCGGAAGGGTCGAATACCATTCCGGAATAGGTTGCCATGGCCCCGGTGGTGTCATTCCCAAAGCCGATAGTCGGCGACTGATCGATGCAAAAGCCTTTCAGTACCTGCCCCCCGCTGAAATAGGTGATATAGATGATCGATTCTGTCCCTTGCCTGCAATCGACGACCGATCCGGGGTAATTTCCGATGGCGAGGTAATCGGAGTGAACATATCCAAACATGTAACTGCTCACTTTAATGTAATCGGACAAGGGATTGATTGCGACGGGGTAGACCAAGTTGGCACTGGTAATGACTGCCAGCGAGTCGAAGTTCGGCCACCCGCCTCCGGCAATCGACGAACATTGACTGATCCTTGAACTTCCGGATGAGGATTCAATCAGGATCGAATCGAACTCGGAGTAGTAATAGGGATAAAAGCCGAGTTCAATCGTCCAATCGCCGCTGCTACTGAAAAACACTTCCGAGATAAAGGCCTTCGGCGGAGTTACGTTTGCCTGTGCGGACGCTGCAACCAGAATTGTCAGCAGCAGGGAGGACACGCTTTTCATTGGCTTTTTAATTACTTGGTTATACTTCGGCTGATCACACCGCTCCCCTCACGAAATTGCGAATCTCCGGTGTCTTTCAACCACCCGGAGGTTTCCGGAAACAGAGGGTCACTCCCCGGTATCCGTGATGGTCGGTGAATATGGCAAGCACTTCTTCGACGCCCGACTCCTGCAGCAGGGAAAAGAGCCTGTTGAGCCGGTAATTGTTCATCTGCATCTGGTGAGAAAACTGGACAGACTTTCGGAGGAGGATGGCAGAGAAGATCCGCAGGGGATAGCACAGGTAAGGTATCCTGAACCGGAAGAAGTTAACGAGCCTGCGGGCGGCGATCCGATCGGAATAGGTAACGTGAAGGATTCCGATCCCGCCTTCGACGAGGCATCCGGTGAGTTTGGAGAACAACCTTTCGCCCCGCCTGACCCTCAGATGCTGCAGCACAATGAAGGTATGCACCAGGTCGAATCTCTTTCCGTGCAAGCAGTCAAGCCGGTCGTCAGCCACCCGGAAAGTCACATTCCGGATGCCGTGTTTCCGGCAGTTAGCGGCTGCCTCTTCCAGCATGGCCGGTGAAATATCGAGCGCGAAGATCTCCTCCGCATGGGCGGAGAAAGGAATGATCATCCTGCCGGGGCCGCAACCGAAATCAAGAATTGACCTGGGCCGGAAATGAGGGTCGATCTTTTCCCTGATCATACGGAATAATTCATCGGAATATTCTTTTCCCGAAGAAAAGAAATCATCCAGTGTATTTTCATTCAGGTTCTTTCGTAAATACTCGGGTTGACCGAATACTCCGAAATAGGGCTCCTTTTTCCCGTATCTGCGCCAGGTCCGGTCGGTAGGAAGAGTAGTCATGAGGATGTTTTACAGTTCACTTAAGCCTGAGACCCACCTTTGCGTTTACCGCGAAGGTGCGTTCGCTGATCTTCACGGCTGTGCCGCCAAGGGTGCAATCGACGGGCTTGTTGAAGTTGAAATAGTAATCGAAGGACAACCCGAAGGTCAGCCGCATCAATTTTACGTTGATACCGCCACCGGCAATCACACCGTAGATCAGCCGGTTCACTTTCGCATAGTCGTCATAGAATCCGAACACCCGGGTATCCTCCTCATAGTTCATCAGATAGTCGAGGCGCGGACCGGCAAACACGTATGGGACCAGGAGCCCCTTGATCGGGAATTTGAGGTTTGCCACGGTGTTCAGGGTGATGTAATCGAGGCGGATCTTGGCGATTCCGTTGGGATTCAGGGTCATTTCCGGGGAGGCGGTATTCACGGAGTCTTTCCCGCCTTTCTGGAGATAGCCGAAGCCGGTGCTGAGGTTGAAATAGTTGAGATCCAGGTAATCCAGGCCCAATTGTACCGTATACCCGGTAACGGTTTTATCGAATTTCAGCGAGTTGCCGCCAGGGGCAGAACTTTCCAGGTTCAGTTTCGAGAAAGTCGGGCCGACCTGGATGTGCAGGTTCTGGGCGGTGAGCGCCAGGCAGGGGATAAGGAGGAGGAATGACAGGAACGTTTTTCTCATCGTCGAAAGAGATTTACAGGTTACATTTCATCAGGGCCTTATTCTCATTGGGTTTCTTGTAAAGGAACCAGGCTACCCCATTCCAGATGCATATCTTCTCAGGGAACGCGACGGGCAGGACCGTGCCCGGTTTCAGTTGCCCCGTCGTCAGGT
>DAONFN010000154.1:0-7278 GCA_035403625.1 Bacteroidales bacterium | reverse complement strand
AACCTTTCCTGAAAGGGGTAAAGGTGCCGTGATCCGGCGTTTTAAAAGAGAGGAACTTTTGCGAGGCCAGGCGATTGAGACGCCGGAGAATGGTTCAGACGTGAACTCTGTTGAATTAGTGGACCTTGGGCATAGCCTGCCAAATACTTCCCTGATGGTGGCCGATTCCCGCAACCACCCGGTGCACGAGGGACGTGTGGGGAATATCCTGGTAAAAGGTGAAAATTGCAGCCGCGGCTATTATGGGCAGCCGGTTTCTGGTCCCGGTTCACAAACAGGAGGCTGGCTGATCACTGGCGACCTTGGATTCATCCACCGGGGAAGTCTCTTCATTACCGGCCGGAAAAAGGATATCATCTTTATCAATGGGGCGAATTTCTATGCCCATGACCTCGAAGGAGTTGTATTTAAATCCGATCCCTCGCTGGAAGGCAAACTGGTCATGGCAGGGTTTTTCGATGAGCAGGAGGGACGCGATCGCCTCCTCATCTTTGTATCCGGGCTGTCGTCAAAAAACGCGGCATTAACATGCAAGGCAATCCGGGCCGGACTTTCAGCTTCCGTCGGTCTCAGTCCCGACACCTTCATCCTGATCCGGTCGGCAGATATTCCACGCACGAGCAGCGGCAAGATCCAACGCTATAAAATGACGGAACGCTACGCCCGGGGAGGCTTTGAAACCGTGCTACGCATTTGATCAGCCGCCAGAATACAGTCGGCAGTCAGCAGTCGGCAGTCTGCAGTAATTCGTAATTTTTAATTTGTAATTGTACAGTTACCTGGTCACTTTATTTCTAAAACTTTCCCGTCAATTTCAAGTTGAATGTTCTGGGAGTCAGGTAATTGGGGATGGCGTATTCTTTGCCGTTGATATCTGTGACCCAGAGGTACGAAACGGTGTTGCTGATTTGTAGCAGGTTGAAGATATCCAGTGAGATCCAGAGAGATTCGAAGACCCTGAGGGGGTTATGGGCCGAGATCCGGGTGTGTTGGCCGATCAACTGCTTGGAAAGGCCGATATCTACGCGCCGGTAGGGGGGGATGCGGCGGGTTTGCTGGGATCTGGGCGAGTCAGGAGCCCCGACCGGAAGCCCTGTCCCGTACACCAGCGTGAGGTTCATTTTCCAGGTAGGGAAATTGGGGATGTAGTCCTGGAAAAAGATCGCCAGGTTCATCCGCTGATCGGTCGGACGGGGGATCCAGGATCCCTGGAAGTATTCCTGTGTTCGGAGGAAGGAGAGGCTGGCCCAGGATTCCGCCCCCTTGACGAACTCGCCATGAACCCGGAAATCGATCCCGGCTGCGTATCCGGTTGCATCGTTCGTGCCGTAGTACCGGATCTTCAGGTTATCGATCTCGTAGGGAATCAGGTGGCGGATGTTCTTGTAATAAGCTTCGGCGATGAACTTAAAGGGTCGTCCCCAGGCCCGGAAATAGTAATCGGTGCCGGCAACCACCTGGATCGAGGTTTGTGCCTTCAACCCGTCAACCAGGTTGCCTTTCAGGTCGGTCATCTCGCGGAAGGCGGGAGGTTGCGAATAATAGCCGGCCGACAACCGGAAAACGGTTTCATTCTTCCAATGGGGTTTGAAGGAAATGTTCACCCTTGGATTCACCAGGATCTGGCTGTTGTAATCATAATACACGGCCCGTACTCCGGCAGTGAAGGCGATGTCGTTCTTCAGATTCTTTACAGTCCATGTATCCTGGATAAACCCCGACAAACGGTTGGTGCCGATGGAGTTATCGCTGTTGATGACCCGGATGAGTTGCAACTCTCCCTTCGGCGAGACCGCTGCGCCCAGCGTGTCGGCCGGACGGGGGAGGGTATAGCCGGCTGAATCCTGCACTTCCCATTCATTGACCGAATAATGAAAGTCCTCGTGTTCGTACCGGACGCCCCAGATCAGGTTGCTGTTCTCCCGGTCGTAATTACCGCGGTGTTCGATGTTGTAAACAGTGCCGTCGAGATAGTTGCGGGCATGCTGCAGGTAGGCTCCGATCCCCATCACCTCGGTGATCTTTCCCTGCCCGCTGCCCTGGAATACCTCCAGTTTCCCCAGCCAGTATTCACCGGATATATCGTAGGTTTCCGCCTCATGGGTCTGGAATACGGAGGAAATGAGCTTGAGCCGGAGGCTTTTCGTTGGCTTGTAGGTAAGGGTCGCAGCCGTCAGCCAGTTCTGGTAAAGGTCGTTTTCGTGGCCGTCGAAGTAAATCTTGATCTTGTAGGCTTCGTCGAGGGTGCCGAAACTGGTCTCCCGGGTCTCAGGGATCAGCTTATACAAGTTATCGGTAAAGGTTCCGAGCACCGAAACTTCCCATTTATCAGAGATTTCGTAATTGAGGATACCCTGGATATCGAAGAATCTCGGCTTGTAATTCCCCTTGGTATCGAGTCCTTTGAGCAGGTAAGAATTGGTTTTGTACCTCGTTCCGACCAGGTAGGAAAAGCGTTTTCCAACCAACCCTTCGGCATGGGCAGAGGCTCCCAGGAGGCTGACTTCGGCGGAAGCGGTAAATTCGGCGGGTTTCTTATACCGGATATCGAGCACCGATGACATTTTATCGCCGTATTTTGCGTCAAAGCCCCCGGAGGAAAAGGAGATGCCCGAAACCAGGTCGGGATTAAGAAAACTCTGCCCCTCCTGCTGCCCCGAACGCACCAGGAACGGGCGATAGATCTCGATATCGTTGACAAACACGAGGTTTTCGTCGTAGTTGCCTCCCCGTACCGAATACTGGGAGCTCAGTTCGTTGCGGCTGGATACACCGGGCATGGTCTTCACCAGGTCTTCCACGCTGGCGTTGATGGTCGAGATCAGGGTGAGCGATTTGGGATCGAGCCGGCTGAAGGTGTTGGTGCGCAGTTGCTGGTCGCGCACCTCGATCGATTCAAGCTGGGTCGCGATCGGACGCAGGGCTTTCTGAACGGTTTTTTTCTCCCCCTCTTTTAGTAACAGTGTCAGGGAATCGGTTTCGTACCCGATGAAAGAGAAGAGGATGGTCACCTCGCGCCCGGCAGGGACGGCCAGTTCAAAGCGGCCATCCTTACCGGTGGTCACTCCGGCCGTAGTGCCGTTCACGGCGATATTGACAAACTGAAGCGGCTGGTTCTCTTCGCCGAGTATGGTGCCGGTGAGTATGCCCTGTTGCGCCATCGCGCACAGGGCCGGGATCAGCAGCAGGATCAGGGAAAAGAGGGTGCGTTTCAAGTGGGCGGTTTATTTCAGGCGTTCTTCCTGTGATTTAAACTTGCCTTCTTTCCAGGCCTTGATGAACTGGGCCCAGGCAAAAGGGTTGAATATATTGAAGGGCTGTTGCTGGCCGACGTAGTAGAGCCGGCTGGCCTGGTTGTCGATATAGCTGCGATAGTTCATAGCGGCATCGTTGGGATACTCTTCGGCTCGCATCCGGATATCGGCCGCCTGCAGGTTTTTCCGGGCGATCGCCAGGTTGTCGTCGGGGATCTTCGTCTCCACAAAGGCCCGTTTGAAATCCTCCAGGGTAGGCCAGGGGAAAATGATGGCTGCGGCCAGCGTAAGCGTGTCGGCTGTCAAGAGCTGGATCAGCGAGTAGCGCTGCTTGGTGATGGTGTCGGGGATTACGAAGGAGGCGGGTTTAAAACCGAGTGCGGTGAATACCACGGTGTCGCGCTGGTGGGCCACAAACGAGAAGTATCCGTTTACATCGCTCTTAGTCCCGCGATGACTGTATATGTCAACGATCTTGGTAAACGGAACGGGGTTGAGGCTGTCGGCGGTAAGGGTGATGCCCGAAAACTGCACAAGGTCGGTACCACTGTCGATTTGCTGGGCCCGAATTTCCGGAAAAAGGAAAAGCGCCGGGATGAACGGGATCAGGAACGTAAGGAGTTTATTCATCCGGGGCGGTTTTAAAGGTAAAGTAACGCAAAATCCGGGAATTTATTTCCTTCACCGGCGGGCAAAAAAAATGCTGTTACGGAGTAACAGCATTTTCACCCATGAAAAAAAACTATTTTGTCAGGTACCCCTTCTCCCGGGCCTCCTTGATACAGGCATAGACTCCCTTCTTGTTCATGTGGCGAAGCCCCTCGGTGGAAACCCGCAGGGTGATCTCGCGGTTCTCTTCGGCAATGAAAAAGGTCTTGGTCTGGATGTTCGGGTTGAACCAGCGCTTGGTCTTTTTATTGGAATGGGAAACCGAGTTCCCTTTGATCGCAGATTTTCCGGTGATTTCGCAAATCCTTGCCATGACTTTGTGTATTATAGGGTATTTCAAAACGGAGTGCAAAGATAGGTCTTTTATTTTAATCTGCAAGGGGTTATTGAAAATATCTTTCCTTATGCGGGAAAGTTGAACCTCTGCACAAGATTATCCGGTTTTTTTGGTTGTACTGTATAAATCGGATTATCTTTACGGATAAAAAGAGGGGGATTCCGGAGGTTGACCGATATCTTTCCTGATAACTAATTATTGTGCCTATGCTTACCCCGGACCCGAGTCCCGGAAAAGAACAAAGACCTCTGACCGGGCTTTCCCAGGCAACATTCGATGAACTGCTCGAGGGTTGCCAGATCATCGGCTTCGACTGGAGATACCTGTATCTGAATAAAGCGGTTGAGAATCAAAGCCGTACGCCAAACAGTCAACTGCTTGGAAATTCTTTCCTGGAGAAATGGCCGGGAATTGAAAAGACCGAACTGTTCCTGAAGATTAAAGCGTGTCTCGAAGAGAGGAAATCCACGCGTATGGTGAACCGGTTCGATTTCAACAATGGAACATCGGGTTGGTTTCAACTCAGTATACAGCCGGTACCGGAAGGAGCCCTGATCTTTTCGGTTGATATCTCCGACAATGTTGAGACCCAGTTCCAACTGACCAAAATGAAGCGGCTCTATGCCACGCTGAGCCAGGTCAACCAGGCCCTCGTACGAATCAGAGATCGACAAGCGATTTTCGACACCATATGCCGGATCACCATTGAGTTCAACCAGGCATCCCTCGCCTGGATCGGAATTCTCGCCGAAGATTCGGGTGATGTGATCCCGGTTGCCGCTAAGGGAATCGAGATCGATCGTTGGCCTTTTGAAAAAATCAATATCCATAAGGAGAATATGGTGAGGTCCCCGGCGGCCCAGGCAATCCTTTCTTCCGGGGTGGTCACCGTTAACGATCTGTGTGAATACTCCATTAATCCTGTGCTTGATGAACAACTGAAACAGTATGATTTCCACTCTGCGGCATCGGTTCCCATCCGAGAAAATGGGAAGACTATCGGAATATTCTCCATTATCGCCCCCGAGCCAGGTTTTTTCCAGTCAAAGGAGGAGATCGCGCTGCTCGAAGAAATGGGACTGGACATCTCCTTTGCCCTCGACATTCTGGAAGCGGAACGGGTTAAAAACCAGTGGGCAAACGCGTTTGAACATTGCGGGCATGGGATTGCCATCGGTGATGCCGAGGGTACCCGGATAATCACCTGCAACCGGGCCTTTGCCGACATGCACGGCGGCACACCCGCCGAAATATGTTCCAGGCCCGTAGTCGACTATTACAGTCCCGAAGACATACCTTTTATCCGGGAGAGGATCCAGGAGTCTCTCCGCACGGGAAGCACGGAATTCGAAGCGAAGAAACACCGGCTCGACGGCAAATGGATGGATTTTCATGTGAAACTGGTGGATGTGCGTGACGTTGAAAAGCGAACCGTCTACCGCGTAATCTCCCAATCCGATATCACCACCCGCAAGCGTGCAGAAGAAGAATTGCGGTTCAGCCAACAAACACTGGCCCTGTTCATTCGCTATGCCCCGGCTGCCATTGCCATGTTCGACTGCGATATGAAATACCTGGCGGTTAGCGAACGGTTCGTGATCGATTACGGAATTCGCGGTACAAGCTTATTGGGCCGGTCCCATTATGACATCTTTCCCGAAATCACGGAAAACGTGAAGCAGATTCATCGCCGGTGCCTGGCAGGTGCGGTAGAACGCGGGGAGGCTGAGCCTTTCAGGAGGTTCGACGGCGCCATCGACTGGGTGCGTTGGGAATGCCATCCGTGGTACGACAAACAGGGAGCGGTAGGGGGGATAATCCTGTTTTCCGAAATTGTGACCGACAAGGTGTTGAGCGAAAAGGCCATCCGGGAAAGTGAACAGAAGTACCGCCTGTTGGCCGAGAGTATATCCGACGTGATCTGGATTCTCGACATGGAGACCAGCCGGTTCGATTATGTGAGCCCCTCGATTGAGAAATTGCTTGGCTATACGGTTGATGAGGTAATGACCCACACAGTGCAGGATGCGCTGACCCCGGATTCTTACCGACTCTTTAGCGAACAGGTTCCCCTAAGACTTAAGGACTTCAGCGAAGGAAAGGATGAGCCCCGGACGGATGAAGTTGAACAACCCTGCAAAGACGGATCCACCGTGTGGACCGAGTGCACCACCCGGTTTATGTTGGATCCGGTCACCGGGAAGTTAAAGGTGTATGGGATTTCCCGCGATATTTCCGAAAGGAAACGGATGGAAAAGACCCTGCGGGAGAGCGAAGAGAAGTTTCGCAAAGCATTTATCACCAGCCCGGAAGCCATTACCATCACACGGCTCTCGGATGGGGTTTTTACTGCGATCAACTCAGGATTTACATCCTTGACCGGATACGGACCATCGGAAATTATTGGTAAGACCTCCGAGGAAATTCAACTGTGGATCAACCTGGACGACCGAAAAAGATGGGTGTCGGAGCTGGTGGAGAAGGGTGTTTCACAGAACTTCGAAGCCCGGTTCCGGTTGAAAGACGGCCGGATCCGGGATGCACTCCTGTCGGCCTCCATCATTGAACTCGGCGATGTCCCACATATTATCAGCGCCACGCATGATATCACCGACAGAAAGATCTCAATCGAGAAACTCAAGGCCAGTGAGCTGAAATTCAGGAGCCTTGTGGAAAGCTATAATTCAGTAATCGTTACCATTGATGTGGATGGGAACATCCATTATGTTAACCGGAAAGCATCTGATTATTTTCGCACCAACCCGGAGAACATTGCCGGGAAAAATCTGGCAGACATTTTCCCCCCCGAGGTTTCCTCCATTCAGCTAAGAGCCTGCCGGAAGGTTTTCGAAAAAGGAACCGGAGTCAACGACGAAATGGCTATCGCCTTCGGAGGCGAAACACACTGGTTCCTGAGCAACAACCAACCTATCCTGGACCCGGCCGGTAATGTGGTGCTCGCCATGATGAACGCCTTGGATATCACGGATATGAAGCTTGCGGAACAAGAGATCCAGC
>DAONFN010000153.1:0-7296 GCA_035403625.1 Bacteroidales bacterium | reverse complement strand
CGGGTTTCGTTTCCGCGTAATAGACGGCACATCGGAAAACATAGAGAAGGCACCGGTCCTGGACCATACCGGCAACCGCATTCGATTGTTCGTAAAGCCGGTCAGGATCGCAACCAGCCAGGTCCGATACCCGGTGAACACCGATGGCATGCAGATCGGCAGCAATCGATTTCCCTACACCGGGGATCTCCATAAGTTCGGATGAAGTTCGTCTTTGTGGCATGGAAGAACAACCGGAATGGATCGGCCCATCAAAGATAAAAAAAACGCCCGTCCGTTTCAGCCTGTCGGCAAATCCAGTTTCGCAATTACCTTCTTCAATACCAGGAGCCCGGTGAACCCGGCCAGGCATGATGCTATCAGCACGGAGAAGAGGGTGCAGGCGATGAAAATCGACCGTGATCAACCGGCTTTCTTCCAAATTCATCCGGATCACTTGCGGGCCGGACTATTTTTAGGTACCTTTATTCGCAATTCCGGGCCAAGGGCTGTCCATGTACAGGGCAAGATCGCACTGGACGAATGGGGATCTGCCCATGGTTCGGTATCCGGATAATAACATGATATGATTACCGGTTTGCTGAGATAGGATAACGTCCCATGAAGGAGAACCGCAAGTATTCCCGGCGAAAGAAGAAGATGGAATCGCCTTCCGAAGCACCTCCTCCAGGCGCTGAATGGTACAGGCATGCATTTGAAAAGAACCACACACCCATCGTATTGATCGAAAACGATACGACCATCACGATGGCCAATGAGGCCTTTTATCGTATAACAGGTTACTCGGAACAGGAAATCGGAGGCATGAGGTTGAGTGGATTGATCCATCCGCTGGAATTGGATTGTTTGAATGCACAACTGGACAGGGCTCGTCAGAACCAGCATGACATCCCGGTTGGATTTGCGTGCAGGTTTTTCGATAAACATGGTGTAGTGTGGCAAGGGCTGCTCACACTCTCGAATATTGACATTCTTCAGCGGATTTCCGTCTCCTTTACCGACCTCACCGAGGGAGCCTTGTCAGCCAGGACACCACTACCTTCGCAGGAAATGTATGAAAATCTGGTGAACAACCAGCCGGCCGGCATTTATAGGATCAGGGTCCGGGTCGACGGAACATGGCAGGAGAATTCATGGATTACCATGAAGGAACCGTTTCTGGTTGTCGAACTGGTGAATGCCAGATTCTGTGAAATTCTTTCGATCCGACTAGAAGATTTTATCCGGGATCCAAAACTGATCAATGACCGGATTCATCCGGAGGACAAGCCCGGTTGGATAGAAAAAAATGTCGATGCTATCAACACCCGGGAAAAATTCTCATGGGAAGGGCGGGTAATGGACGGTACAGCCGTCAAATGGATTCATTTTGAATCCGTTCCAAACAAACTAAATGAGCAGGAAATCATTTGGACGGGATTTCTTTATGATATATCACAACGTAAACTTCATGAATTTGAATTGGTTCGACGGGAGCATGCGGTTCAGGCCATACTGGATGCTTCGCCGGATGTGGTGGTGCTCATCAATGAAAAAGGGGAGTTCCAGCGATGCAACGAAAAGCTATCGCAGCGATGGGGAAAACCCAAAGAAGATATAATCGGTCAAAGTGCTGCAGTGCTCCTCCCTCCCCGCATTTTCAGGAACAGGATGGAACGGGTCCACCGGGTCATGGATACGGGTGTCAGCGAACAGTTCACCGATGAGTATAATGAGAGGGTCTTCGAAATTGCCATCACACCGGTTGAAGAAATGGATGGGACTGTGAAAACCGTTGCGATGTTTTCACGGGATATTACCCCCGCGATCGAGGCGAAGGCAATTCTTCGGGAAAACGAGGAGAAGTACCGCGCAGTATTCGAGAATTCCAGTATTGCCATTCTTCTGACGGCTCCGGACGGACAGATTTTTTCGGCCAACGATTACGCCTGCCGGTTGTTTGGGCGAACGGAGGAGGAAATTTGCCGGGTCGGAAGGAACAAACTGGTCGATGCAACGGATCCCCGCCTGCGTGGAATGCTGGAGGAAAGGCAAAGAACCGGGTACACCAGGGGTGAGTTGACCTTTCTCCGGAAAGATGGGTCGAAGTTCCAGGGGGAATTATCTTCGGTGGTGTTCATGGATAAAGAGGGACGGGAACGGACCAGTATGGTCATCCGGGACCTGACAGAGCAGCGGCAGGCTGAAGAGGCACTCTGGATAAAAAACATGGCCGTTGAGTCGTCAACCAATGCCATCGGACTGGCCGATTTGCACGGCAAGGTACTTTATATAAACCAGGCCTACCTTGATCTGTGGGGTTTTCATGACCGGAATCAGGTCGTTGGAAAATATCTTTCCAGGTACACCAAATGGAATGATAAGGTCCGGGAGATCATGGCCGTCGTCCAGGAAAAAGGGACCTACGAAGGCGAGACTCCGACGATAAAACGGGATAAAACCCCGATCCACGTATCCTTTTCTGTCAACATCGTCACCTCACCGGATGGCAAGCCAATCTGTTACATGGCCATGTTTAACGACATTACCAACCGGAAACGCGCCGAAGAGGAGTTGCGGGAAAATGAGAAGAGGCTGAGCGAGATCCAGAAAATTGCGGAACTGGGTCACTGGATCTGGAATGTGAAGACCGGGGAGGTGGAGTGGTCGGAGGAAGTTTATAAAATATTCCAGATCGATCCGCAAACCTTCGTTCCCAAAATCGATTCAATTCTGGCTCTTTCTCCCTGGCCCGAGGACCAGGGGCGCGGCCGCGAGCTGATCCGGAAAGCCATGGAATCGCACGAGGTTGGAACCTATGAACAACGGTTTCTGCGCCCCGATCACAGCATCGGGCATTATATTTCCAGTTTCCGGGGCAAATACGACGAAAATGGCGAGCTCCTTTTCATTGTCGGTACCGTGCAGGATATCACTTCCCGGAAGAATGTTGAAGAGGCGCTTCGAAAAAGCGAGCAACTTTTCAAGATGCTTACCGAAAACGCTCCCATCGGCATTTTCCGGACCGATGCTGAAGGCCAGACCACTTATGTCAATCCGTTCTGGTGTGCCTTGTCAACCATGAACTTTGAAGAAGCTCTTGGCAACGGCTGGCTCAAGGCCGTTCACCCCGACGATCGCCAGATGCTGAGCAAAATCTGGGCAGACGATGTGTCGAATAATACCTCATCCCTGGCTGAATACCGGTTTCTTCGTGCCGATGGTTCAATTGCGTGGGTGAGCGGAAAGGCAGTTCCCCATCGGGATGAAGACGGACTCATTATCGGCTATATCGGCACCATCTCCGACGTGACCGAACGGAAGAAAATGCTGGATGCATTGATCGCAGCCAAGGAAAAGGCTATCCTGAGTGAGAAAAAGATCAGGGAATTCAACCAGACCCTGGAAGAACGGGTCGCAGTGCGTACCGCCGAACTAACGGAAAGTAACAAAGAGTTGGAATCGTTCAGCTATTCCGTGTCGCATGACCTGAGAGCCCCGTTGCGAGCGATCACCGGTTTTGCCAACATCCTGAAGGAGGATTATGGTGCACTTCTGGATAAGGAAGGAATGAGGATCTGCCGCATCATCAGTTCCAATTCCGAAAAAATGGGGAAACTGATCGATGATCTCCTGGCATTTTCACGGTTGGGTCGCAGTGAAATGCACCTGACTATGATCGATATGGGCAATATGGTCAGGATGATTTTCCAGGAACTGACGACCCCGGAAGAAAAAAGCAGGATCGATCTTACCGTGGCCCGGATGCCTGCGGCACTGGCCGATAACACGATGATAAAACAGGTGTGGATAAACCTGGTCTCCAATGCCATAAAATACTCGTCGCGAACTGACAGGGCCATCATCCGGATCGGGTGTTTAGGCAACCAACAAGAGAACATCTTTTATATCAAGGACAATGGGATCGGGTTCGACATGCGTTATGCCGACAACCTTTTTGGCGTTTTCCAGCGCCTTCACAGCGACAAGGAGTTTTCAGGCACCGGGGTAGGTCTGGCTATCGTCAAACGCATCATATCAAAGCATGGCGGACGGGTATGGGCAAAGGGAAAGCTGAACAATGGCGCGACCTTTTATTTCTCCTTGCCCAAATATTCATGAAGATCCGAAAACCGGAGGCCGGTTAACCTGCGGTATCCAAAGAGGTGTCACAATTCATGTAAGGCTGCCGGCATGTTCTTGTTCCTATCATGATCGCCAGCCACTTGATGCTCAACAAGGGTCCGATGGGGTGCGAAAACAAACCCTGAAGGGAATCGTTTTGCCCCGTTTTATAAATCAGGACACCGCCGATTTGCACAACGACCGGGTGCATGATATCTTTGATTCCGTTTAGGATTTGTCAGCATCACAAACCATTATCCGAAAACCAGATCCCATGAAAAGATTCCTGATACTCCTGCTCTTTCTGCTCTTGAATCATGGTCTCCTTGCACAAGAGGGTAAAAGCGTGGTAGCCATCCTGCCCTTCCGCTCGGACTATGGCGCCGGCAGCCAGGCCGACCAGAACAATATCGCCGAGATGGTGGCACAGTCAGCTGTATCCACCGGACGATTTACGCTGTTCAATGAAGACCGGTTGAAGCAGTATCTTGCCGAGAACAAAGTTGCCGGGGCACCGGGCGATTCGGCCAATACCATTGCCTATATAAACCTGTGCAAATCGCTTGGAGTTCATTTTCTGGTTGCCGGAAACATCAAAAATATCTCCACAAAACCCACCACCGACATTCTTGGGAAGACGGCTTATACGGCACATGTGATCTTCTCTCTGAAACTGATCGATGTGATGAACGAAAAGACCCGAATCGTCAAAGAGTTCGACAGCTACGGCCTGATCGGCGGATATGTGAACATGTCGTATGAAACTGAACAGAATGCCATCCTGAAAACGATCCAGGGGCTGAAGCGACAGGTAACCACTTTCTTTAATGACCAGTTTTCGGTCAGTTTCGCCCTGGTTGATGTGCTGCGCGAGAAAAAAGGGGAAGCAGAACGGGTGCAATTATTGGGCGGAAAAAACCTCGGATTATCGAAAAACATGAAGTTGAAAGTGCTCCGGGTCTCCGTACTAACCTACAACGGCAGGGAAGTGACCCGCCGGAAACAGGTTGGCACATTAAACGTGGTTGAAATCCAGGGAGAGGAGGTTTCGGAAGCCGAGGTTCTCGAAGGAGGGAAAGATATCCTGGCAGCTTTTAAAGAGGATCCTAAATGCCTGGTGTGCGAGACGCAATAGCACGCTGCATATCCTCCCCGGTGATGGTCGACAGTTGCTCGACCGAGGGGGATTCGAAGCCGGAGATCCGTTCGGAAAGGCATCTGACTGCCGCTTCGAACAAATTTCTCGACAACCGTGCGTTGCCGAGCGAATTGACCTCCTCCGGCTTCAGACCGGCAAAATACCGGAGCAAAACCTGAACGGCCGTATCATCGACCCGATATCTTTTCTGCTCCGCAATCGAATTGAAAATCTGTCCCAGTTCCGCCGGACTGTAGTTCGGAAAATGGAAGTACTGGGCAAACCGCGACTGCAGTCCCGGGTTGGAATCGATGAGCTCTTCCATTTCCCGTTCATAACCGGCCAGGATCACCACAAACTTGTCACGGTCATCCTCCATGCGCTTGAGCAGGGTTTCGAGGGCCTCCTGCCCGAAGTCGTTCTCCCCTCCCCTGACCAGCATGTAGGCCTCATCGATAAAAAGGACGCCATGCATGGCCCGGTCGATCACCTGCAGGGTTTTGGGGGCTGTATGACCGACATATTTCCCCACCAGGTCGGCCCGGGAGACCTCAACGGTATGTCCCTTGGGAAGAATGCCCAGGGCTTTCAGTATGCGTCCGTAATATCTTGCCACGGTGGTTTTCCCGGTTCCGGGAGGTCCGAAAAACACCGCGTGCAGCATCGGAGGCGTCACCGGCAAGCCCTTTTCCTTCCGCAGGGTCTCCATCCTGACAAACTCCGCCAGCCGGCGCAACTCCTGTTTCACCGGCTCGAGCCCGGTCAGCCGGCTCATCTCTGCCAGGATAGAATCCAGGTTCTCTTCTCCTGGTTCCGTAAAATCGTCGCGCAAGGCCTCTTCAGCATCCGCCAGCGTGATGGTCTGAAGTTCTTCCGGCGTTGGATTTTCCACGGCAGCCAGCCGGACGGCCTGGCACCGGATCAGCTCTTCAAAGAGATTCCTGACGATCCGTGCATTTCCGAAGGTTTTTGTCCTCGACTCAAATAAAAACCGGAAATACCGGATCATTTTGGCGCCGGCATCGGGCGACAGGGTGAACTTTCGTTCCGCAACATAGCCGGCCATGATCTCCGCCAGTTCTTCGGGATTGTAATCATTAAAGGTGAAGAACTGGGTGAACCGTGAAGAGAGCCCGGGGTTGGCGTTGATGAAATCGCGCATTTCATCGGGGTAGCCGGCCACGATCACCACCAGCCTTCCGCGTTCGTCTTCCATTCGCTTGACGAGCGTATCCACCGCCTCTTTGCCGAACCCTCCCTGGCCGGTACCGATCAGGGAATAGGCTTCGTCGATGAACAATATCCCGTCGAGGGCACGGTCGATGGCCTGGTTGGTCTTGATGGCCGTCTGCCCCACATATTCGGCCACCAGCCCCGACCGGTCCACCTCCACCACATGCCCGCTTTTCAGCAATCCAAGCGACGTATAGATCTTTCCCAGGAGCCGGGCCACGGTAGTTTTCCCCGTGCCCGGCGGTCCCGAAAATACGGCATGCAGGGAAACGGGATTCGCCGACAATCCGTTTTCTTTCCTCAGTTTCTCCACCCGTATATACTTCAGCAGCGAGTCGACGTCCTCCTTCAACTTCTTTAACCCCACCAGTTGGTTGAGTTCCTTCATGGCCAGTGCAAAGCGTTCTTCATCCGTAAGATCGGTACCGGTAGTGCCTCCGTTGGGAGCGGTGCCATCGTCCGGCTGACTCTTCTTCGGCCTGGTTTTTCGTGTATTTGCCACTCCGGCAGCAGGATCCGCCTCCCGGGAGGTGACTACCGCCACCCATTCCTCTCCGCTGCAGGAAAGATGGGTAAGGATGAAATCCAGCTGCTGCTTCTCCCGGATCTGTCCGGCAGGGAAGGTCGTATTCCGGATCCAGTACTGGTGAAGAGTGGTCTCAGGTTTGGTCATCACCAATACCCACTTCCCATCACCGTAAACCAGGGAGGTGATCAGGAATCCCTTTTCCCATCCTTCGTCAATGGACCCCTCGGGGAACCCGGTGGTAACCCCGATGGTTTGTTCGCGGGGATTCCCTTCCCGGGAAAGAACCGCCACC
>DAONFN010000152.1:3032-7297 GCA_035403625.1 Bacteroidales bacterium | reverse complement strand
CCGAGGATGCAATTGGCCTGGAGCTGGGCCGGCTCCGTCGCGGTGATCCCGATATTGTCGATACTCCAGTTGCTGATGTCGTATGTATCACCGCCGGAGGCGCGGAAACGGATCCGGAAATTTTGTGAGGAATAGGCAGAAAGATCGATTTCTTCGCGGGTCCAGGGGATATCCCCTCCGCTGCTCGAATAGGTCTTCAGGATATGCCAGACCGACCCGTCCCAGATCTCAGCCGCCATCGTGTTGATGGTAGTGTTCCCGTAGCTGTCGAGAAAGATGTCGTAATCCAGCTTCATCTGCGTGGAGTGCAATCCGGCAATGGGACGGCTGGTGAGCGTCTGGGAATAACCGATCTGCTGGGGGATGGGACTGAACGTGGCCGACGGGGCCGGATACCCGAGTGCAGAGCTGATGATCCAGTTGGATCCGCCTTCGATGGTCCAGCCGTTCGTGGCGAAGGATCCGCTGCTCCAGTTTTCGGCGAAAACGGGTTCGTCAAAACGGGGCACATCCCAGCGGGCGATCAGGCTGCTGTCATTGACTTCAAGGTTCGCGGGCGGCATTTTTACCTGGAAGAGGAGAAGCGATTGGGTAACGGGACCGGCAACCGGGACCGATGCCTGGATCGAATCGAAGTTGAAGCGGGAAGCGATCAGCCGGTAATTCCCTTTCCATACCGAGGGGAAGACCACCTTCCCTACCGTATCGGACAATCCCTGGTAAACCGTATCGGGATAGGCCAGGTTGACCAGTCGGATCGAGGTTCCCGATTTCGGCAGGGTATCACAACTGAGCGCAACCAGAACGGTGACGGGCGCGGTCCAGCACTTGCCGAGCACGTTGGAGAAAGCCACCGGCGACCACCGGTTTCCGGCATATAATGTTTTAACCCCCCACCGGTAAGGGCCGCAGGGGAGCGCCGACCAGTTGCTGTCGATGGCCGAGGTGGCGAGGGTCGATCCCAGGCTGGTCCAGGCCGATGCATTTTGTTCCTCGCCCTGTTTCAGCCGGTAAACGGCCGTCGAAATCCCTGCAAGGGGATCATCGCCCAGCCAGACCGGTCCGCCGGGGCCATTGCATTTCGCGCGGATCATGAAGTTTCCTCCTGCCGGGTACCACGCGCTTCCGCCGGTAACGAACCGCGACCAGGACCTCCATTGGGGAGTGGTTTCATCGATCGCGATCCCGGCCGCATTGGGAGCGGTGCCACCCTGGATCATGGCCAGGTAGAATGATCCGGAAGCCACGGTGACCGGAGTGGGAAAGGAGAATTCCACCCAACCCAGCGCCGTGGGAGTAACGTCAAAGGGGCCGGCCAGACTGTTGCCCGGGCTGCCGCCCGGTCCGGTTGCATCGTAAATTCTGACCTGGAATGTCACCAACGGGTTGCAGGCGGGCGGGTAGTTGGAACCGGCCCCGATATGAACCGAGCCGCCGGTCACCTTCGCCGGATAGCCTGTAGGCGTGAACCGCATGGCGTTCATATTTCCCTGGGCGGCCCAAACGGTAAAATTATCCTGGATGCCGTCGTCGTATAAAATCTCATAATCGCCGGAAGGGGTCTGCCAACTAACCGGCACCCGCATCGTGGAGGTGTCAAGAAAGGCAGTGACGGCAACAGGAGGATTCAGGTTTTCCCATAAGGTGATATTCTGAACGATCGTCCCTCCTCCGGTAAAGTTAACCGGGGCGGAAGCGTAATTCTCGTAACCGGATTTCAGGCAGCTTACCGGGTACGAACCCGGGGGATCGACGGCCATGCCGTAAACCCCTCCGCCGGTAGACCATGTTTTAATCCCGTTGACCGTGATCCGCGCCCCTACGATGGGCTGACCCGTGGCCCCGTTGGTGACCACTCCCTGCACCCACGAAGCGGTGGCCATCGCCGGAAAAGCAATGGGGGGAACCCCTCCCAGCAGTCCGGTAAGAAGCAGGACAGCCTTGAGGCGTTTCAGGGCCGGACCGGCCGTGGCAAAATAACGAAGGTCCATTCACAGAGTTTAACGGAGAAGCGCTGATTTTGTTACAAATTTACCCGATTTCGACATTTTTTTCAAGGTCCGGCAACAGGTTTGGAAATTATTTATAACTTTGCACTCCCAATTTTACGAACATCAAGAATTTATCTCATGTACGCAATCGTTGAAATAGCCGGTCAGCAATTCAAGGTAAAACAGAATGACGAGATCTTTGTCCACCGGCTGGAGGGCGAACCCAACACGAAAGTTGAATTTGACCAGGTACTGCTGCTGGATGACAACGGAAAGATCAGCGTAGGGAAACCCCTGGTGGATGGATTTCATATCACCGGTAAGATCCTGGACCATGTCCGTGGCGACAAAGTTGTGATCTTCAAAAAGAAACGCCGCAAAGGTTTTGAAAAGGAATCCGGACACCGGCAGGACTTTACCAAAATCCTGATTGAAGAGATCGCCGGCGGCAAAGCTGCCCGGTCGAAAAAAACCAAAGAAAAGGAAGCAGAACCGAAGGAAGCCGATAACGCTTAAATTGCTTCCTGATCAATCGTCAATCGTAATCGTCAATCGTCAATTTCAATAAGATATGGCACACAAAAAAGGGGCCGGAAGTTCAAGCAACGGCCGCGAATCACACAGCAAACGTTTAGGTGTTAAAATATATGGTGGTCAGTTTGCCAAATCGGGCAACATCATCCTCCGCCAGCGCGGTACGGTTCACCAACCGGCAGGCCCAGGCCATCGGTCTGGACACCGGCGGACAGTTCGCCAAGTCAGGCGCCATCATCTTGCGCCAGCGCGGAACGGTTCACAACCCCGGTGAAAATGTCGGTATCGGCAAAGATCACACCATTTTCGCACTGATCGACGGGATCGTCGAATTCCGGAAGAAAAAGAGCAACCGCTCCTATGTTTCGGTTCTTCCCATGACGGAAGAGGTCGCCAACTAAACGTGTACTCGTTGCGGGCATGTCCCGTTCCATAAAAATGACCGGCATGGAATTCCATGCCGGTCATTTTTTTCCCGCGACGTCCCTTTTCACTATTTTTGTCTCCTAAACTTTCCCCCATGCTTTCACTCAATTTCATCCGTGACCATACGCAGGAGGTGATAGACCGCCTGGCTATCAAGAATTTCGATGCACATGAAACGATCGGCAGGATCGTAACGCTGGATATCTCCCGTCGGGAGACCCAGAAAAAACTCGATGATATCCAGTCGCAAAGCAACACGCTGGCCCGGGAGATCGGCATCCTTTTCCAGTCGGGGAAGAAAGAGGAGGCGGCAGCGGCCCGCGAAAAGACCGGGACCCTTAAATCCGAATCAAAAGAACTGGATAAAAAACTGGAAGATATCCGCCGGGAAATCGACGAACTCCTGGTGAGGGTGCCCAACCTCCCCCACCCCTCTGTTCCGGCAGGAAAAACCGCCGACGACAACCTGATCGTCGACCACCAGGGCGAAGCCTATACCGCTCCCGCCGATGCGGTGCCCCATTGGGATCTCGCCGCCCGTTACGACATCATCGACTTCATGACCGGCAACAAGATCACCGGCGCCGGTTTTCCCGTTTATAAAGGCAAAGGCGCCAGGCTGCAGCGCGCTCTTATCAATTTCTTCCTCGATGAAGCCCTGAAAGCGGGCTACGCAGAAGTTCAGCCCCCCTATCTGGTGAATGCCGATTCGGGATTCGGCACCGGCCAGCTCCCCGATAAGGACGGCCAGATGTACCACGCCGTAGTCGACGATCTTTACCTGATTCCCACGGCTGAGGTGCCGGTGACCAACATCTACCGCGACACCATCCTCAAAAGCCAGGACCTCCCGGTGAAGAATGTGGCCTATTCCGCCTGTTTCCGGAGAGAGGCGGGTTCCTACGGCAAGGATGTCCGCGGATTGAACCGCCTTCACCAGTTCGACAAAGTGGAGATCGTCCAAATCGCCCATCCCGCGCATTCATACGAGATCCTGGAAGAGATGCGTACCTATGTGGCAGGACTGCTCGGTAAGTTACAGTTGCCCTTCCGCGTGGTGAAGCTCTGCGGCGGTGACATGAGTTTTACCTCGGCCCTGACCTACGACATGGAGGTGTGGTCGGCGGCACAGGCCCGCTGGCTCGAAGTCAGCTCGGTTTCCAATTTTGAGGCATTCCAGGCAAACCGGCTGAAACTCCGGTTCAAAGACGATGCCGGCAAGATCCATATCGCCCACACCCTGAACGGGAGCGCCCTGGCCCTGCCGCGGATCGTCGCCGCCCTCCTCGAAAACAACCAGACACCCGACGGGAT
>DAONFN010000152.1:0-2932 GCA_035403625.1 Bacteroidales bacterium | reverse complement strand
GATTTAAAGTTTAATTTTGGGGACTGATAACCATCTGTCCTCATGAGAAAATATGTTGTCATCATCATCCTGGCCGTCGCCGGATTGTTGCTGCCCCACCCTGGAAAATCCCAGTTCACGGTTGGTCTGAAAGCCGGCTATACAGCATCCAGCCTGAGTTCCGGTCTCGATTCGATCAAATCGTCTATGCTTTCCGGATTCCATTTCGGAGCCTTTGCCCGCCTGGGGAAAAAGGTCCATCTTCAGCCTGAGATCTACTATTCCCTGGCCGGATCCACGTATGAGAACCTGGGCAAGGGAACGGTAAACGACTGGAAACAAAAGGTAAGGATCGGCACCCTTGATATTCCCGTTTTAGTCGGGTTTACCTTCGTGGATCTGAAAAAATTCAATTGGCGGATCATGGTCGGTCCGGAGGCCTCCTTTGTGGTAAATTCCAGCATCAAAGACCTGAATCTCACCGGTCCTGTAACCCAGAGAGACCTGAACAAAGTGAACTGGTACCTCCAGGCAGGCACCGGCATTGATTTTTATAACCTGACACTGGATCTGCGTTACCAGACCGGGCTGAACAGCCTGATCCGCGAGGCGACCGGGGCAGGAGGTCCCGGTTACAACGTCAATACCAGCGCACATTATTTCGTAGCCAGCATCGGGTTCAAGTTCTTCTGATCCCTTTCCTGTTCCCAACGTGAAGGTCAACGGAACTGATTACCAGACAGTCTGGATGGAGAATGGATCGGTATTCTTCATCGAACAGAACCTGCTTCCCTTCCGCTTCGTGATCGGCGAAGCCAGGAGTCCTGCGGATTGTGCTCATGCCATCCGGACCATGCAGGTTCGCGGGGCAGGCGCTATCGGGGCGATGGCGGGATATGCCATGGCCCAGGCCGCCCTCTGTGCGCCCGCTGCCGGCTACCTTCCGGCATTGGAACATGCACGGCTTCTGATCGAATCGACCCGGCCTACCGCCCGCGACCTGTTCTATGCCGTCGGGATCGTGTTTGCCGCCGCCCTGAATTCTCCCGAAGCAGCATGCGAAGCAGCCCGGGGGATCGCTGCGCAAAATTCGGCCGATTCCAGGCTTATCGGGGAGTTCGGGAATACACTGATTCATAATGGAATGCGAATCGGCACCCACTGCAATGCCGGATGGCTCGCTTTCGTCGATTACGGCACGGCCCTTTCTCCTGTTTATGTGGCACATGAACAAGGAAAAGAGGTATTTGTCTATGTCGATGAAACCCGACCCCGGGGCCAGGGCGCACGGCTCACTGCCTGGGAGTTGGGCCAGGCGGGGGTTCCCCATACCATCCTGCCCGACAACGCAGGCGCCTGGCTGATGTCGCTCGGCCGTATCGACCTGATGATCACGGGCGCCGACCGGGTGGCAGCCAACGGCGACGTCGCCAACAAGATAGGCACCCTTGAAAAGGCCATCGCAGCGAAAAGATACGGCGTCCCATTCTATGTTGCGGCCCCCACTTCAACTTTCGATGCGGCCTGTCCCGACGGGACGCATATCCCGGTTGAAGAACGAAGCCAGGACGAAGTCCTGTACCAGGAGGGCATCACGGGTACCGGTGAACGGGTCAGCATCCGGGTTGCATCGCCGGGTTCCACCGCTTTCAACCCGGCCTTCGACGTCACCCCGGCTGAACTGATCACCGGACTCATTACCGAAAAGGGGATCATTCGGCCATCAGAAGAAGAGATTGCGAAACTATTGAACAGAAAATAGGAATCAATAACTACTGTTATTAATCTTACTTGTATGAACCGCAGGAGATGGATTGCCCTTTCGTTTGTTTGTTTATGGATGGCCGCCCTGGCGTTGCCGGTGATGGCTGAAAAGAAAGACCCTGATAAAACGAAGGATAAAAAAGAGAAGAAGGAGGAGCCTAAAGAGGACTCAGTGTATAACTCCTCACTGGTAGGCGGACTGAAATTCCGCAGCATCGGACCGGCATTTGCATCCGGGCGCATTGCCGATTTCGCAGTCAATCCGGCCAACCACAGCGAATGGTTTGTAGCGGTGGCTTCCGGCCATGTATGGAAGACCGTGAACAACGGCACCACGTTCGAGCCTGTATTCGATGATAACGGGGTTTATTCCATCGCCTGTGTGGTGATCGATCCGAACAACTCCCACGTGGTGTGGGTGGGTACGGGCGAAAACAACCACCAGCGGTCGCTCGGCTACGGGAATGGCGTTTATAAGAGCATCGACGGGGGAAAGAGCTGGAAGAACATGGGGTTGAAAGACTCGCGGCAAATCGGGAAAGTGCTGATCGATCCCCGGAATTCCGACGTGGTCTATGTGGCCGCAGAAGGTTCGGTCTGGGGTCCGGGCGGTGACCGCGGGTTGTACAAGACGACCGACGGGGGAAAGACCTGGAAAAAGATCCTGGAGATCAGTGAAAATACCGGGGTGAACAACGTGATCCTCGATCCGCGCGATCCCAATGTGCTTTATGCTTCTTCGGAGCAACGCAGAAGGCATGTCTTCACCAAGATCGGGGGCGGTCCGGAAACAGCCATCTACAAGTCGGTCAACGGCGGTGAAACGTGGGACAAGCTCACTTCGGGGTTGCCCGGAAGCGATATGGGGGGGATCGGCATGGACATCTCCCCGGTCAATCCCGACATCGTGTATGCCATCATTGAAGCGGGCCCCGATGCGAAAGGATTTTATCGCAGCACCGACCGGGGCGCCTCCTGGCAGAAGATGAGCGACCATTGTGCACAGGGGCAGTATTACAACGAGATCTACTGCGATCCAAAAGACCCCGACAAAGTATACTCGGTGGAAACCGTCTCCCAGTACACCACCGACGGAGGAAAGACCTGGCAGCCGGTGGGCAACAATAAGCGCCATGTCGATGATCATGCCATCTGGATCGATCCGTCCGACACCCGCCATTTCCTGATC
>DAONFN010000151.1:0-7303 GCA_035403625.1 Bacteroidales bacterium | reverse complement strand
TCACCCGTGCCTGTACGAAAAAGATGCGAAATATCGATGATTACAGCACGGTACTCACCATCGAGGGGATCGGAACCCCCGCCAACCTGCACCCGATCCAGGCGGCCTGGATGATCAAAGGGGCCGTTCAATGCGGTTTTTGTGTGCCCGGGTTCATCGTTTCCACCTATGCCCTGCTAAACGAAAACCCCAGCCCTACCCGCGAAGAAGTCAGGGACTGGTTCCACAAGAACAAGAATGTGTGCCGTTGTACCGGTTATGTTCAGATCACCGATGCCGTGATGCTGGCCGCCGAGATCATGCGCGGAGAGAAGACCATCGATGAGGCCATGTTCAAAAATCCCGGCGACGGCGAATATTACGGGAAGCCGGTCATCCGTCCGACCGCCCTGTCGAAAGTATGCGGCCTGGCCGATTACGGCGATGACCAGGAGTTGAAGATGCCCGCCGAAACGCTTCATGTCGTCATGGTACAGCCACGGGTGGCGCACCACGCGAAAATCCTGAAGATCGACACCAGCGAGGCTGAGAAGATGCCCGGTGTGGTCAGGATTATCACGGCGCAGGACATCAAAGCAGCCGGGGGCACCAACATCATGGCCGAAGGGCACTTCCACGAACGTACCACCATCATGGTGCCAAGCCGCCATGTGCTGTGCGAGGAAAAGATCTTCCGGTACGGCGACCCGGTGGCCCTGGTCTGTGCCGACACCAAGGACCGCGCCCGAGAAGCCGCTGCAAAGGTGAAGGTGGAGATCGAAAAGCTGCCCGAATACCTGAATTATCTCGATGCAGTCATGCCCGACGCCATGCGCATTCACGAAGATACTCCCAACATCTTCGCCATGCAGCCGGTGCTCAAGGGAGCCGGGCTCGACGATCCGGCCGCCGTCGCCGGAATCATCGACCAATCGCCCTTCCAGGCGGGAGGCAGTTTCTACTGTACCCGCGAGCCGCATCTTTCCATCGAGGGAGATTCCATCCAGGCCTATTTTGACGAAGATGGATACCTGGCCCTTCAATGCAAATCACAGGGTGTGTACTCCTCCATCGGCCGTATCGGAAATTCCGTCGGACATCCAAAAGACAAGATCCGCATCATTATGAATCCGACCGGCGCCAGTTTCGGATGGTCGACCAATGCAGGCGATCTCTGCCTGGCCGCCGCCGCCGCCGTCGTGACGCAGTCGCCCATTGCCCTCTCCATGTCCTACGAAGAACATCAGCATTTCTCCGGCAAACGCCGTCCCTGCCACTCAAATGGCCGGGTCGCCTGCGACGGGAACGGGATGATCACCGCGGCGGAATTCGAGTTCGGAATGGACCAGGGAGCCTATACTTTCGGAGGCGACGACATCATTACCAAGCAGGTCCGCTTTGCTTTCTTCCCCTATTTCGTGCCCAATGTGGCCGGACTGTCGCGCATCGCCATCACCAACCATAATTTCGGCACGGCCTACCGCAGCTACGGCTCGCCCCAGGCATACACGATGAGCGAAGCCCTGATGGACATGCTGGCCGAGAAAGCCGGGATCGATCCGTTCGAATTTCGCTACCGGAACATCGCCCGCGACGGGCAAACCAACACCAACAGCCGTCCGTACCGTCTTTACCCCATGGAGAAGATGATGGACATGCTGCGGCCTTATTATGACCGCGCCGTAAAGGAAGCTAGGGAAAAAGACACCCCGGAGGTACGCCGCGGGGTCGGGCTGGCCTGGGGAGGGTTCAACGTAACCGAAGGCCCAACCGACCATGCCACGGTGGCGCTGGAACTCAACCCCGACGGAACCATCACCAAATACGATACCTGGCAGGAACTGGGACAGGGAGGCGATATCGGCTCCGTCATGGTCACGCTGGAAGCCCTCAAGCCGCTGAAGATCACGCCCGAACAAATCAAATTGGTGCAGAGCGACACCAAGATCTGCCCCGACAGCGGAATGTCGGCCGGCAGCCGTTCCCACTACATGAACGGTCATGCCACCGCCATCGCCGGCGAAAAACTGATGAACGCCATGCGGAAATCCGACGGAACCTACCGCTCCTACGACGAGATGGTGAAAGAGGGCATCCCGGTGAAGTATGAGGGGAAGTACATGACGGTCGTCACTCCCGGGCTCAGTCGCCTCGATCCCAACACCGGCATCGGCGACCCGACCCCGGCCTTCACCTATGCCCTGAACATGGCCGAAGTGGCCGTCGACACCAAAACCGGGAAAACCACGGTGACCCGCTTTGTCTGCGTCTCCGATGTGGGAAAGATCGGCAACATCGATGCGGTGAACGGGCAGGCCTACGGTGGGATCTCCCACAGCATCGGATTCGCCTTATCGGAGAATTACGACGATGTGAAGAAACATACCAATATTGCTTCCAGCGGAGTGCCTTACATCAAGGATATCCCTGACGAGATCATCCTTCTCTACCACGAATCGGACGATAAAACGGGACCCTTCGGCTCTTCCGGCGCATCGGAAGCGTTTCAGGCTTCGGGCCACGTGGCCGTGCTCAACGCCATCTACAACGCCTGCGGGGTGAGAATCTTCGAAATGCCCGCCTCAAAGGAGAAAGTCAAGGAGGGCTTGGATGTTCTCGCCAGTGGGGGTACCATCGAACCACCGAAGAAATACTTCCTGGGCTCCGACCTGTACGATGAGCTGGAAAACATCAAGGCGAACCCGGTACCTTTCGGCGGCAACGACTTCTTCAAGCCGCTGGGAGGAGGAGGAGGAGAGCGGTTCTTCTAACGACTGCCTATGGCCTTTTCACACGAGTTGGTCGCGGAATGCCTGCAATTCGAGCAGGCATTCTGTACGGCCGCCTGCCCCTTCAGTCTCGACATCCGCGATTTCATCGGCAAGCTGCAGCAGGGGAGGTTCAACATCGCTTATAAGACTTACCAGAATGCCACCGGTTTCCCGGGCATCGTGAGTGCGCTGTGCCCCGAACCCTGCCAGGCGGTTTGCCCGATGAAGGATGCCGGCGGGGCTATCTCCCTGAAAGCGCTGGAAAAGGCCGCCATTGCACATGCACGCAGCACCGATCCCGATCGGTACAACGTTCCGCCGAAAGAGAAACGAATCGCTGTTATCGGAGCCGGGATCAGCGGACTGGCCTGTGCCCTCCGGCTGGCAAGCCGGAAATACCGGGTAACGGTTTTCGAAAAAAGCGAGCGCATCGGCGGACACCTCTACGAACTTTTACCCGAAGAGATTTTCCTTACAGACATTGCGTTGCAGTTCAAGTTCGAACAGTATTCCCTGGTCACGAATACGGAGATCACGAACCTGGAGGATCTTTCATTTGATGCGATCTATGTCGCAACCGGGAAAGGGGGAAGGAGTTTCGGACTGACCCTGGGGGCCGGCGCCCCCTTTGCCACTTCCCACCCCGGCGTATTTGCCGGCGGCTCTCTTGCCGGGGCCGATTCCATGACCGCCATCGTGCACGGGCTGAATGCCGCCAACGCCATCGAGACCTGGCTGAAGATCGGCTCGATGCATCACTCCTGGGCGCCGGTCACCACGAAACTGCCTCACGAAGTCGTCAGGATCCTTCCATCCGAATTGATCCATCCCTCCAATGGCAGCATCTATTCGAAAGAAGAAGCGATCGGTGAGTCGAAACGATGCCTGAAGTGCTGCTGCGACGCCTGCAATTTCCACTCTCCGCTGATGAGCTATTTCCGGAAGTTCCCGAAACGGATCACGGAGGAGGTGCAGGTGACCATCACTCCCAGTTCGCTCGATGGCGCGGCCAAACTCGCCACCCGTTATATCTCGGCCTGTATGCATTGCGGCCTTTGCAGGGAGGTGTGCCCCAAAGATATCGACACAGGCGAATTCCTGCTGCAGAGCCATCGAACCATGCGACGGCTTGGACAGATGCCCTGGGCCTTCCACGAATTTTACCTGCGCGACATGGCCTTTTCAATGGGTGAGGCAGGATTGGCAAGACTTCCTGACGGTTGTGAAACCAGTAGATACCTCTTTTTCCCCGGCTGCCAGTTGGGTGCTTCCAATCCCGAATATGTGATCCAAAGCTACCGGTTCCTCCTTACCCATTTCACGGATACCTCCCTGTTGCTGGGATGCTGCGGCGCACCGGCCGAATGGGCAGGGGAGGAGGCGGGTCATGCGGAGGTTATCGCCCGGATCTATAACCAGTGGGAGGACCTGGGAAGACCTGTTGCCATCCTTGCCTGCCCCAGCTGCGCACACATGTTCCGGAAGTATCTTCCCGAGATTCCGGTCGAATTTCTTTACTCGATCCTGCAGGAAAAGCAGGGATGGCGTGAGGCCTCATTTTCCGGTTCGACGGCGTCGGTGTACGACCCCTGCACCAGCCGCCATGAACCCTTGCTGCAGGACACCATCCGGAAACTGGCCACCGGGGCCGGATTTGCGCTCGATCCCCTTCCGATGGAAGGACGTATGGCTGAATGCTGCAGCTACGGCGGGCAGGTGGCCATCGCCCATCCACCCTATGCGGAGAATATGATCGCGAAGAGGATCGGACAAAAAAACACCCCGTATATCACCTATTGTTCCAATTGCCGCGATATCTTTGCCGCGGCGGGGAAAGAAACCTTTCATATCCTCGATATCCTGTTCGGTATCGGGAATGGCAGGGATAACGGGCTGTCCGTCTCCGACCGGCAGCGTAACCGGTTGGAGCTGAAGAAAAGGGTGCTCACGGAATTCTGGAATGAAGAATGGAATAGGATGGAATCCGATAAAAAACTGGTGATCCCAAAGGATCTGCAGGAGAAACTGCATAAAAACCATATCCTGGAATCCGACCTCCTGGATGTCGTTGAATACTGCGAACGCAGCGGGAAAAAACTGTATGACCCGGACCGAAATTCTTACACAGGCCACCGCCAGATCGGCCACATGACCTTCTGGGTGGAATACCGGTTAGCGGGCGAAGGAAGGGTTGAACTGGTGAACGGGTACTGCCACCGTTTGAAAATCGAGGAGTAACGTTATGGCTGAACCAAAAAAGCTGATCTGTGTTTCCTGCAACAGGGAACTGGAGATGAAGAAAACCGACTTTACCTATCTGGGACACAGTTTCTTCACCGATTTGCCCCGGTGCCCCGGGTGCGGCACTGTGTATATCTCCGAGGAGCTTGTAAAGGGGCGGATCTCGGACGTGGAGATGCAACTGGAAGATAAATAGAATGACCGGGGAAAGAATCCACAGCGAGACCTGGAGCCTCTGCCCCGTATGCCTGAAACGCCTTCCCGCTATACGGATGGTCCGGGGCCGGGAAATATTCCTGCGGAAAAGGTGTCCATCGCACGGCCTTTTCGAAACTGTAATTTGGCGCGGATTTCTTGATTTTAACGAATGGACCGGCGGGTTGCCGGGGAATCGGACCGAAGAGCCGCCCTGTAACGATGCGTGCGGACTGTGTCCCGATCACCTCCAGCAGACCTGCTGCGTCATTCTGGATATTACCGGCAGGTGCAACCTGGAATGCTCCGTGTGCTTTGCCGATCCGGGCAGGGGGAGGGAAGATCCGCCGTTATCCGCCATCCGGGCATCGCTTGAAAAGCTGGTTGAAAAGGGGAAAACACTGGTCCAGCTAAGCGGCGGGGAACCTACCGTGCGTGACGACCTCCCGGAGATTGTGGCAGCTGCCAAGGAAGTGGGCGCAAAATACGTTCAACTCAACACCAACGGACTCAGACTGGCCACCGACCGCGAGCTGGCCGGCCGGCTGGCACTTGCCGGCCTGTCGTTTGTCTTTTTGCAGTTTGACGGAACGGAAGAGCCGATTCACCAACAAATCAGGAACAGGCCGTTACTCGATATAAAGCGCAAAGTCATTGAGAGGTGTGCAGATGCCAACCTGGGGGTCACCCTGGTACCCACCCTGATCCGTGGCGTGAATACGCACAACATCGGGGAGATCATCCGGTTTGCCGTGGACCAATCGCCGGCCGTACGAGGTGTTCATTTTCAGCCTGTTACCTACCTTGGCCGCGTGACGGCTCTGCCGTCTGACAACGATCGCTTCACCCTCGACGAGCTGATCCGGGAGATTGTCCGGCAGACAGAGGGGATTATTGCAGCCCCGAACCTGCTTCCTTCCTGCTGCGATCATCCGTTGTGCGGCTTTCACGGCGACTTTGTCGTTCATAACGGAAACCTGGTTCCGTTATTAGCTAAAAAGGAGACCTCATCCGCCTGTTGCTGCACACCGGCTCCGGCCGATAAAAACAGGGAATTCGTAGCCCGTCGCTGGCAACGGCCCGTCGGAAAGGAGGAAGGGGAGGTGGTGACAGGCGATGACCTGCGCGATATGGAAGTGTTTCTCCATCATGTCAGGAACCACGGGTTCACCCTTACCGCCATGGCATTCCAGGATGCAGGCAACATCGATCTCGCGAGGCTCCGGCACTGCAGCCTGCATGTGTATGATGACGGGCGGTTGGTCCCATTCTGTTCCTATTTTCTCACTCCATGGAAGGACCATTGAAATGCATAGGGTGGAGCGGCCGGCCGGGAGGGATTGACATGACTTCGCGCCTGGTTTCAATGGCCGGGTTGATGCCCGGGGCGAAAGTCCTCGATATCGGTTGTGGTCAGGGTGATACCGTGTTGCATCTCAGGTCAGCCTATGGCTATGATGCGGCGGGAATCGATTGTGCCACCGGTCCGGGGCAGGCAACCGGGTTGATCCGGGAGGGAAGGGGAGAGGAGATACCCTTTCCCGGCGGCTCGATGGACGGGATCCTGATGGAATGCAGCTTTTCGCTGATGGAAGATCCCGACCGGGTGTTACAAGAATGCCGACGGGTCCTGAAGCCAACAGGGAAATTACTCCTGGCCGACCTGTATGCACGGGGAGAGCCGGTTGTCCTGGCGGGTCAACTGGGGCGCCTGGACACGAAGGAGACCGTATTGTCGCGACTGGAGGATCATGGATTCCGGGTCACATCATTCGGGGATGCCACCCATGCCCTGCAAACGTTGATGGGACAGATGATCCTGGATCACGGGGCGGATGCTTTTTACGGCGGCCTCGGAGTGACGCCCGGCCTGATGAAAACGGTAAAGGGCGGGTATTTTCTTGCGGTGGCAGAAAGGGGGGCCGAAGGATGATTTCGCCGGTACATACCTGGGTGGCGGAAAAGACCGGGTTGGGTGGAACCCTGAATCCCTTAACCCTGTCGGAGTGGCAGCAGGAAAAGTGGCGGCAGATGGTTCGTTACGCCCGGGCGATGACCCGGTTTTACAGGGATCTTCCGGAGGTGGGTGATATTTCACAACTTCCCTTCACCACCCC
>DAONFN010000150.1:0-7315 GCA_035403625.1 Bacteroidales bacterium | reverse complement strand
CCTGTCCCAGGTAAGTGGCGAAATCGGAACCAGCCGACACCCATTGCTCCGCCTGATCCCTTTCGGGACCGTCCCCCGCCAGGATGAACCGGATGGAATGGTTTTCCTGGAAGGCCGTCCTTGAAGCTTCTGCTGCCAGTTTCCACTGTTTCCGTTCCTCCAGTGCCCCGACAAACCCAACGATAAAATTCTTCTTCTTTTCAACTGTTTTTAGTTTCACGCGATCCGGACTGAACGGGACGCCATTGTAGATGGTCACAACCGATCCCTCTGAGAGACGCAGCTTCTCCGCGATGAGAGGCACACTGTAGCGATCAACGGAAACCATCGCATCCGTGTGTAATCCCAGTCTGCGGCCGAGCCACCGGTGAACGGCCAACCGGAAACGGCCGCCTTGCAGCAATCCGTTCGGGCATCCGTGAAAGGTTGTGACCGAAACAGCCTTCAGGTCTTTCCCGAGCGGTAAAAACGCAGCGGAAAAGTGGGCGTCGTGAAAATGGACAAAGAGGGTACAACCGGGATTGCTATGTTGCAAGGACCGGAGATGGTTTGAAAGCCGGCGATCGAACAAGGGCGCCAGCCTTGCAAGGCGGGAGGCAGGGCTGCGGAGTATCCTGGCATCCATGGAATGGGCGCTGATCTCTGCCGACAGCCAGGCGGTATAATTCACATCCGATGCAAAGAACACCCCGGATGACCCATATCCGGAGGAAATCTGCCGGCTGATCAGGTTTTTTATCACCGACCACACTCCCGTCCGGGGTTCCCAGGAAACATGCACAAACAGCGGCCGTGTCATCACACTATCCAAATAATTGATCCCGGATCAGGTGCCGGAAAAGAAACAGTTCGACCAGAATGGCGATAATTAAACAGAGTACCGCGACGGGCGGAGTAAGAAAGAATGAGAGTGCCGCAACCAGGATCAGCGGCAGCGACTGAAGAAGCGGGGTGCCGATGGAATGCAAAATATCCCGTACATAATTGAAAAAAACCAGGGAAAGCAAAAGCAGTACAGCACACTCTCCGGCGAGGTAGCCCAATGCGATGCCGGTTCCCCCGTAATCCAAAAACAGGTAACAGAAAAGGAGAATGGTAACCGATCGCAACAGGTTGATGCCGAGGAGAAACAGAGTCTTTCCCTTCGAAGTCAGCACAGGTCCTATGGCACCTGTGATGCCGAAAATGGTGTAGGATATCACCAGCACCCTGCAGATGTCGGCGGCACCGGCCAGACGGTTCCCGTAAAGGATCGATATCACATAGGGGGCTGTGCAGATAAGGATAGCCCCGATGGGAATCTGCATAAACCAGTTGGTCCGGATATAATTCACGACCGAGGCAAAATAGGATGCGTGCTCGTCGTTTACTTTCTTTGAAAAATACGGGAGCCCTGCTGTTGCAACGGCCGAGGACAATACGGGCATGATAAATGCGATCTGGCGGGCCACGCCCAGTTCAGCAACCGCTGACCATTGTCCGCCCCCTTTCGCCAGAAGGAACTGTCCGCCCCAGTCTGCACTCATCTGGACCAACGACAGGATGATCAGCGGAGTAGAGAGCCGAACGATGGAGGAAACATAAGGGCGGTCGGAACAAAGAAGCGACCCTCCATCGCGGAGTCTCCAGCGGTTTGCCTTCCTGCTTAACCCGTTCAGGATCATCACATAGATAAACAGGGTCAGCACGAAGGCCAGAATGGCGCCCCAGATGCCGTAAAACAATGCCAGTACGATGCATAAAACGAGGTTAATTACGGCCTTGCCCAGGCTGGCAAAGAACATTCTGCCGAACCACTCATAGCCTTGGAGTACCGCCGTAAACGTTGCAGCCAGCGTAACGAGTGCAGCCCACGGGCCGATAACCCTGACCATGCCGGATGACAGACGTTGTCCCGGGTCCAGGAACAGGGCGATCGTATGATCCAGGGAAAGCGTGAGGACAATGATCAGCATGCCGATCATCGCGCACCAGAAAACCCCCATGGCGATGACTCCGGAGATCTTGTTGCCGGATTGCTGCCTGCTCCGGGCGATCTCGGAGATGAAAATGTTGGCAGGTCCGCTGATGATCGTGTTGGCAATAAGGTTTAGTGTGGTAATGAGAAAAAGGAACACACCATAATCTTCCTTGCCGAGCACCCTGGCCAGAACAATGAGAACCAGGAGGGCTGAAAAACGGTCCACCAGTCCTGATCCCAGCGACCAGAATGAATTTTCAAGAAGTGGATTTCTTCGAAAGAATTTCAAACCGGGAATCAAGTTTCTGGGAGAGAACGGGTGTCATCTGCTCTCCCGTCGGTCTGGTAATAGATCATCCACACCAAAGCCATAAAGACCCAGAAAACCTTCCATGACTGGGCACTGAATGACAGAAAGGAGGTAAAAATCAATATCCCGACCAAAGGAAAGGCCAGGTAATTACCGTGAAAGAAAATCCGAAAGCGCTTGAAAAACGGGTAGAAACAAAATATGATAAACAGGAAAGCTGACGGCAGGCCGGCCAGAGAGCCCATTTCAATGTAGGTATTATGAGCGACAAAAGATCCGAACTTCCCTCTGCCGTGCGATGCGAATACCCAGGTGGCCTCGCGGGGCGAGCCCGAAAGCGGATAATCGGCAATGATCTTTAAATGGCTTTGCCAGACCGGACTACGACCGCCAAAACGGTTATTGCCGATCAGACTCTCATTTTCCTTGCTGTTGATTCTCTCCATCGCTATAATGTAGCGATTGAACTCATTGTTTGTGTATATATAAACGGATGAAAGGACAAGCGTAATCAGAATAAAAAGCAAGGTGACATATGTTTTTCGCTTGAATGCCGAAAACTGGCTTTTCTTTGCGGTCATGAATAAAAAGAAAAGCATGACTAAAAATCCAAAGACCGACGTGACGAGTGCCGTGCGTGAGGCCGTGCTCAGTAACGGCGGGATTCCGGCGACAAAAATGAAACAGATCAGGCCAAGGGTGGTGAATACCCCGACGCCGGGCTTATGCTCGGACTCGGTATCGCCGGCATCCTGAAAATTATACGTAATCAGCGTAAACAGGAAACCAATGACCGCGATCGGCAACATGATCCCCACCATGTTCGCATCGCCTTTCCCGCTGCCGATCCGCTCCACATTTCTGAACGCATCACTTTCATATTCAATCAATTCGACAGGCAATCCGATTTTCGGCAACCAGTATCCGATGATGGAAATGAAACTCGTAAGGCAAACGACCATCAGCAATTCATACTGGCTGTACCTCCTATCATTGGCGTAAACGATGGCGATTATAAAGTAAAAAATCCCGGTCAGAAGGGGGATAAAATATTCCCATGTGCCGTTGAGAACCGTCATGGCTATTCCCCAGAAGATAAATAATATCAAAACCGTCGGTAATTTGAACCCATCGCGGGCCAGAAGCGGCCAACGGTTGACCGGCAGCGTAATCAGCCAGCAAACGACTCCCAACTGGGCAAGCGTCATCGAAATATCTTTCGGATCAGGAGCTATCTGCGAGCCAACCGCGAAAACAAAGAATGCAGCCGGATTGAAGCTGGCAAGAAGAGCCATGAGAACAGACAGGACGGCGCCGAATGATTTTTGGACCGGGGAGAAATGAAGCAAGATTAATCCCACGAATACTACGAAGGATAAAAAGTACTTGCGCGAAAATATAACGCTGAACATTATTAGGTCAGATTAATAATCCGGTTCCCAACATGAAACCGGAGCCTGATAAACGCACGGCCGGATCAACCGGCAACTTTCGGTCGTCCATCCGATCATTTACCGCCGGAAAGTTCCTGAATCCCCTCCCACCCGTTGCTCAGCCCGGCATTTCCCTGGATCAGCATCAGGGTCCTCCAGGAGGTGTCGCCGATCGCGTATTCGGCCGGGATCTGCCGGGCAGTCCTCTCTTTCCGCTCCCGGATGGCCAGGGCGACCGAATCCAGCACGGTTTGCGGATTGAAACCGGTCAGGATGATTGTGCCGGTATCCTGCGCCTCGGGTCTTTCCATGGAACGGCGCAGGGATATAGCCGGGAATCCGAGGATCGCGGATTCTTCGCTGATGGTTCCGCTATCGGATAGGGTACACATCGCGTGAAGCTGCAGGTGCACGTAATCCGTAAATCCGAACGGCTTCAGGAAGCGGATCCGCGGGTCGGGCCGGAATCCGTCGAGCGCTTCCAGTTTCTTCCGGGTACGCGGGTGGGTCGATACGATTACGGGAAGGTCATATACTTTCGCAATCCTGTCGAGGATTTCGAGGATGGAAGCCAGGTTTTCAGGCCGGTCCACATTCTCTTCCCGGTGGGTGCTGACCACGAAATACTTGTGCTGCTCCAACCCCAATTCGCCAAGGATGGCAGAGGCCTTGATCTTCGGAAGATAATGATCGATCACCTCTTTCATCGGCGAACCGGTGAGGTAGATCCGCCGGTGAGGCAGGCCTTCGGAAATGAGGTGCCGGCGGGCATGTTCGGTGTACACCAGGTTGAAATCGGCTATGTGGTCAATGATCCTTCGGTTGATCTCCTCGGGCACATTGAAATCGAAGCTGCGGTTGCCCGCCTCCATGTGGAAGACCGGGATATGCATCCGTTTGGCCATGTATGCCGAGAGACAGGAGTTGGTGTCGCCCAGCACCAGCATGGCGTCGGGCCTTTCTTCTTTCAGCACCTCCTCTGACCGGCGGATAATATCCCCCACAGCGGTCCCCAGCGAGGAGGTGTCGATGCCCAGGAACCGATCGGGCTTCCGGAGTCCGAGATCGGCGAAGAAAACCTCGTTGAGCTCGTAATCGTAGTTTTGTCCCGTGTGAACGATCACCTGGGTAAGATGTTCGTCAAGCAGGGCCATGGTGCGCGACAGCCGGATGATCTCCGGCCGGGTTCCCACCACCGTCATAACTTTGAGCCTGGATCGTTCCATGTTCATACGGTTTCGAAATAGGTATCAGGATCGGCGGGATCATAGGTCTCATTGATCCAAAAAAGGGTGTAGAGATCGTCGTCGCCGAGGTTGGTAATATTGTGCGTGTGCCAGATAGGCATATCGACATAAGACGGGCTGTCGCCGGAAAGGAAGAAATCCATCACCCGGGTGGTCCCGATCCTTCTCAACTGGATACGGGCCTTGCCCCGGATCACGGCGAAACGCTCGATCTTCCGGGTATGGTAATGATTCCCACGTGTGATGCCGGGCCGGGTAGTGGAGAAGGAGCATTGCCCGCCCGTTCCCTCCCGGATCGCCTCCACGAAGGTCCCCCGCTCATCCGTTTTAAGTTGCAACGCTACAGGGAAATGACCCTCCGCGTCGATATAGCACCGGAAGGTATTAAAAAGTTGAAGTTCAAACCGGTCGGCAAGAACCGGAATGATCCCTCCGTCGAAATATACCCGTTTGAACTCCCGTAATTTTTCCAGGATCACCGATACCTGCCGCTCCGCGGTGTGGGGCACGGAGATCAACGGTTCATCTGCCTGTTCATCAATCACTTTCCTGATCGCATCAACCAGTTCTCCGGCATAGATCAGCTTCAGGTGTCCGTCGATCTCGATCCGGGGCTCCTCAGCATGAGTCAGCTGGTGGGAGAAGGTGGCAATAGCTGAATTGTAGTATGGCTGCCCGAACGGACCGAATACGTTGGGGATCACCAGGCCGGCGAATTTACCCCCTGTCCGGACCGCCCATTCGCGGAACAGCTCCCGCCCTTCGCGTTTCGAGCGGCCGTAAGGATTGTCCCGTTCTTCCTGGGTCGACGATGAAAAGACCACCTGCGAAACCGAGCCGGTATCCTCGAGCGCCCCGATCAGTTTCCTTACCAGGTCAAGATTCGTTTCGTAGATCACCTGCGGATCGCCGTGGCGGTTCATCGCAGCCAGGTGTACGATCACATCGCAGCCGGCTACCCACTGACAAAGGGTTTCCGGCTGTTGAAAAAAGACGTCTTCAAAAGGCTGAAGCAGGTACTTCTCCGGGAACAGCCGAAGGGTGTTGAAAAGATGGGTCCCGATAAATCCGGCTTGCCCGGTGATCCCGATTCGCAATGGGTTGCGATTGGCAGAAGAGGTCGGCTCGGTCATGACGTTATGCTAAAATCATCCTTTCCCTGTATCCCGGCGGATGATATCGAGTTTCAGAAGCATCTCTTTGGTCTCTTCGAGATTGAGAAGGCGGGTGTTGTCGGAGTTGTACTCACCGGCCAGGGAGACTTTGGCTTCCCCTTCCGTAAAGTACTTCCCGTAATTGAGGTCGCGGGTATCGGCCGGGATCCGGAAGTAGCCTCCGAGGTCTTCGGCCTTGGCCATCTCCTCCCGGTTGACAAGGGTTTCATATCTTTTTTCACCATGGCGCGTGCCGATGATGCGTATCCCGTTGCTTGCCCCGTAAAGACTGAGCAGGGCTTCAGCGAGGGTACCGATGGTGGAGGCCGGCGCCTTCTGAACGAACATGTCGCCGTTGTGGCCGTGGGAGAAAGCATAAACGACCAGTTCGACCGCCTCCTCCAGCGTCATCATAAAGCGGGTCATCTCCGGGTCCGTGATCGTCAGCGGAACCCCCGCCCGGATCTGTTCGACGAACAGGGGGATCACTGAGCCTCGCGATGCCATCACGTTGCCGTAGCGGGTGCCGCAAAGCACGGTACCGCTGCCGTTGAGGGTTCTCGACCGGGCGATCATCACCTTCTCCGACATGGCTTTGGAGATCCCCATGGCATTGATCGGGTATACGGCCTTATCCGTGCTCAGGAGGATCACTCGGGCTACACCCTGGTTTATTGCAGCGCTGATCACGTTATCGCTTCCGGTCACGTTGGTCCGGATCGCTTCCATCGGAAAGAACTCGCAGGAAGGGACCTGCTTGAGCGCAGCGGCATGAAACACATAATCCACTCCTTTCATTGCCTGTCCGACGCTGTCGGGATCCCGCACATCGCCGATATAGTATCGGATCTTCGGATCGCGGTAGTACTGCCGCATATCATCCTGTTTCTTCTCGTCGCGGCTGAAAATCCGGATCTCGCCGATTCCCGTAGCAAGATAACGGTCGAGTACCGCATGACCGAACGATCCGGTTCCGCCTGTGATCAGTAATACTTTGTTGTCAAACATGGGATTCAGTTGGTAGTTGATTCTCCCGGTAATATTGCCGGTAAACTCGTTGTATGCCTTCTTCCAGGGAAAGGTGGGAGGTAATGCCCATCTCACGAAGGCGGCTCACGTCCATCAGCTTCTTCAGCGTCCCATCCGGCTTCGAATGATCCCACAGGATCCCGCCGCGGAAGCCCACGATTTCCTTCACCATGCCTGCCACC
>DAONFN010000149.1:0-7320 GCA_035403625.1 Bacteroidales bacterium | reverse complement strand
CATCACCCCTGGCCACTTTTGGTTGTAATCGTGCACCAGGATCACACCGCCCGGGGAGAGCAGCGGATAGAAAAGATCGAGTCCGGCTCGTGTGGGCCTGTAAAGGTCTGCATCAAGATTGACCAGGGCCAGCGGTTCGCGGAAACCGGCCGCACTTCCGGGAAAATGACCCGGATGAAGATGGATGTTGGCATTCCCGCCGATCCGGTCGAGCACCGACTGGATACTGGTGTCGGCGAAATGTTGTGGGGTATAAGCGGCCGCTTCGCCGGTTTCCCCGGCGAGGTCGCGAGGCGGGAAACCTTCAAAAGTGTCGAAGAGATGGAAAGAACGCTCCGGGTCCATGTGGTGCAGGATCCGGGCGCTGTCACCCTTGTACACTCCCAGTTCGGCAAAGGCCCCGGGTACCCGCTTCCGTCTTAGCCGGTCTGCCTGGAACCACCAGTTGAAGAAACGCACCTTATCTATATAGTGTCTCTTCATCCGCCTGACCTTCTCCGGTACCCGTCCCTCCTTCACCGCCTGCCTCCACATCCGGGGTTCGTCATCATGCAGAATGAAGAGGATCCACAGGTACCGGATGAAAAGGAACACGAGCACAGCGATCAGAACGCCGTTCGCAATCCAGAAGAGAGATATTTTCAGCAGGGGCAACATGGGGCAAAGATAATAAAATCTGCGAAGGACGGGTAAAGGGTGACGGAGGTGACGGAGGTGACCAGGTGACGGAAGTGACGGAAGTGACGGAGGTGACGGAGGTGACCAGGTGACCAGGTGATGGAGGTGACCAGGTGAAGGAGGTGATGGAGGTGATGGAGGTGACGGGGTACTTGCTTTGCCAGTGCAGCTAAAAACCCTGAGAGATGCGCTGGTCACTCGTAATGCAATAAGAATCAATACTTGACAAACCGGCTGCGAAACACCACCCCGTCCCTGATCATCGTGAGCAGATAAAATCCTCTTCCTGTGAGGCTTGACAAATCCATGCTGCAACTCTCTTCCCTTGTCTCCAGCGATTGTACGATTCTCCCCAACGGATCAGCGATTACCATCCATTTCCGGTCGGAGGTACCCTCTTCAACCATGATGTGATCATTAGCAGGATTCGGATAGATGCGCATCGATGGACCATCCGTACCAGCCCCGGTAGAGATTCCCACCGGTAAAGAAAAACATGGGCTTTGATAAGGATTCATGGACTCGGGCGACGGGTTGGCGAGCAGGTCAGCAATCCGGAAACGCATCGTACCGATATAGCAATCAGGCATCTGTCCGAATCGCCTGTAAAAAACCTTTGCATGGTAATCAGCTGGCGCCAGGGAATCAACCGTGACCGAAAAATTATAATGGCAAAGACAATTAGAAGCCGCACCAACCTCCTTTTCCAGCCACTTAAGCGTATATTGATCCAGCCAGGAAACCTCCATTTCATACTGCATCCCGCATTCCCGGATCGTCGTATCATTTCTCAGGATCACGGTGTTCCCCTGTACTTCATTTCGTAAAATGCCGTTCCACTCCGGATGACATTGCCCATGAAGGATCACCGGAAGGAAAAACAGGATTAGGGAAGATAACTTGCGCATGAGGAATCAAAGATACAACATAATCATCTAAGATACAACATAATCGTTGTGCTTTCAACATTTTGAACATAAGCCACCCTCATACTTTCTTATTGTCCAACCCCTGTCACGTGTCACGCGTCACTCCAAATCGTACACCGTACATCGTAGATATTCCTATCTTTGCACTTTCATTCCCCGTTCATCATGTCAGGCAACATTCTCGACGAGCTAAACGAAGCCCAGCGCGCAGCCGTGGTAGCCACCGAAGGCCCGGTGATGATCATTGCCGGGGCCGGCTCCGGCAAGACCCGCGCCCTCACCTATCGTGTCGCACACCTCGTTGAGAAAGGGGTCGACCCGTTCCACATCCTCGCCCTCACTTTCACCAACAAGGCCGCCCGGGAAATGAAAGACCGCATCACCCAACTCGTGGGTGCCGAAGCCCGGAATGTCTGGATGGGAACCTTTCACTCAGTCTTCGCCCGGGTGCTGCGCGTAGAAGGACACCTGCTTGGGTATCCCTCAAACTTTACCATTTACGACACCGACGACACCAAGCGCACGATCAAGAACCTGATCAAAGACAACAACCTCGACGACAAGGTGTACCAGCCCGGATACGTGTTGCACCGGATATCCGCCGCCAAAACCAGCCTGGTCTCGGCAGAAGAATACATCCAGAGTGTCGCGATTAAAGAGGAGGATGCCACCGCCGGCAAACCGAAGACAGCCGATCTCTACATGCAGTACCAGACCCGGCTCCGGCGAGCCTCGGCGATGGACTTCGACGACCTGCTCTTCAACATGAATATCCTGCTGCGCGACTATCCCGACGTTCTGTACAAGTACCAGCAGAAATTCCGGTATATCCTGGTCGACGAGTACCAGGATACCAATTACGCCCAATACCTCATCCTGAAGAAACTGGCGGCCAACAACGAAAATATCTGCGTGGTGGGCGACGACGCCCAGAGCATCTATGCTTTCCGCGGAGCCAACATCCAGAATATCCTCAACTTCCGCAACGATTACCCCGACCACAAGGTCTTCAAACTGGAGCAGAACTACCGTTCGACCAAGACGATCGTGGAGGCGGCCAACAAGATCATTGCCCACAACAAACAACAGATATACAAGGAGATATGGACTGAGAACGACACCGGTCCGCTGATCCGGCTGATCCGTTCCTCATCCGATAACGAAGAGGCGAGCCTGGTAGCCCAGTCGATCTTTGAAGCAAAGATGAACGAACGGCTTCCGAACAGCGCGTTTGCGATCCTCTATCGTACCAACGCCCAGTCGAGGGCGCACGAAGAAGCGCTGCGGAGACTGAACATTCCGTGTCGTATTTACGGAGGCCTCTCTTTTTACCAGCGCAAGGAAATCAAAGACCTCCTCGCCTACTTCCGCCTCACCATCAACCACCGGGACGAGGATGCACTGCTTCGTGTGATCAACTATCCCGCCCGCGGGATCGGCAAGACCACAGTGGAAAAGCTGGTCTCGCTCGCCGATGAGCATAAGATATCCATCTTCGATCTGATCGAGGCCCAGGAAACCGGGAAACTGCGCCTGCCCGAGGCCACCTCACGGAAAGCCACGGAGTTCGTCACCATGATCAAAAGTTTCTCTGCCCTGCTGCGGGCAAAGAATGCCTACGATCTGGCCAAGCACATCGCCGGCTCGTCGGGATTGATGAAAGAGCTTTACGATGATAAAACGCCGGAAGGGGTCAGCCGGTTCGAGAACCTCGAAGAGTTGCTCAACGCCATCAAGGAATTCTCAGAATCGCCCCGCACCAACCCGGAAACGGGCGAGATCGAGCCCGGTGTCATTCGCACACTCGACGAGTTCATGCAGGACGTTGCCCTGATCACCGACGCCGACAAAGGCGATCCCGACGACATCGACAAGGTGACGCTGATGACCATCCACGCAGCCAAAGGACTGGAGTTCCCGCACGTTTACCTGGTGGGGATGGAAGAGAACCTCTTTCCCAGTATCCAGTCGTTGAATACGCGCACTGACCTGGAGGAGGAACGGCGGCTCTTCTATGTGGCCGTCACCCGGGCCGAGCAGCGACTCACCCTCTCCTATGCCGAAAACCGTTTCCGATGGGGCACACCGGTAATCTGCGAGCCGAGCCGGTTCATCCGGGAGATCCCCGAGAAGTTCATCGACTTTCCGAGAAAAGCGACGCCAGCCATTTCAGGTTTCTCGTCGGAGCACAATTGGTCTGCCACCCTTCCCGGACTTGACCTGCCTCCCAAAAAGCCTTTCGTCCCGAAGAATTTTAAAAAAGTCACGCAGGATGAAACCGGCACGCCCGATCTGCCCCCGGCCCAGGAAGCCAGGGTCGACGACATCACCACGGGCATGGAGGTGCTTCACGACCGGTTCGGAAAAGGCAAGGTGGTGGCGGTCGAAGGTTTCGGCCCCGACAAAAAAGCAACCGTTTTCTTCCCTTCCGTCGGGCAGAAGCAACTCCTGCTTCGTTTTGCGCGGCTGAAGATCGTGTGAATAATAAGTGACGGGTGACGGGTGATAAAATGAGGTGACCATGTGACCAGGTGACGACTCACAACTCACGGCTCAGTCCACACGTTCACACCTTCCTACGTCCACACGTCCCACGTCCTACACACTTTTTTGAACAGTCTCAGGAAGATCGCAGGAGGAATGATAAAGGAATAACGAAGAATAATCGCAGGAAGGTCGCAGGAAGGTCGCAGGAAAGACGCAGGGAGGTCGCAGGAAGGTCGCGGGAAGGTCGCAGGAAAGACGCAGGGAGGTCGCAGGAAAGACGCAGGGAGGTCGCAGGGAGGTCGCAGGAAGGTCGCAGGAAAGACGCAGGAAGGTCGCAGGAAAGACGCAGGGAGGTCGCAGAAACGACGCAGGGAGGTCGCAGAAAAGTCAAGTGTCAAGTGCCACGTACCAGGTGCCATGTAAGCGGTGAGTGACGAGTGACGATTGACGGGTGACGGGTGACGAGTGATAAAATGAGGTGACCAGGTGACCAGGTGACGGAGGTGACCAGGTGACGGGGGAAAGGGGAAAAGGATGGCCATCGTAATTCGTAAATCGTAAATCCTAAATTAAAGCGTACTTTTGCAAAAAAATAACGAAAGAATCGTGGACGAACATCTGGAATACAACACAACCCGTGAATCTATGACCATCCCCGAGTACGGAAGGAACGTACAGCGGATGATCCAATACTGCTGCTCTATTGAAGATCGCGAAAAAAGAAACAAGGCTTCCAAATTCATCATCGCCGTCATGGCCGAACTGAATCCTGCAGTCAAAGAATCGGCCGATTACAAGCATAAACTCTGGGACCATCTGATGATCATCGCCGACTTCAAACTAGATGTAGATGCCCCCTACCCTCCCCCTCCTCCGCTGTCGCTCAGCACCAAACCCGAGCACCTCTCCTACCACGACAAGGAGATCGAATTCAAGCACTACGGGAAGAACATTGCCCTCATGATCGAAAAGGCATCCGAGTTAGAAGAGGGTCCTGAGAAGGAGGAAATCGTTAAGTCGATCGCCAATCACATGAAGAAATCCTACCTTAGCTGGAACCGCGAATCGGTGAACGATGAACTGATCGTCCAACATCTGCAGATGCTGAGCAAAGACACGCTGAAACTTGACGAGAACTTCAAATTCACCCACACCAACGATATCCTGGCACAGAACCAGAAACGGCAGCCTTACCGCCAGGGCCAGGACCGGAATTTCAAGAAACAGGGACACCAGAAAAACTACAAAAGGAACCGGAACAACCCACAATGAGTTCTTTTGAGATCACCGGCGGGAAGCGGCTGAGCGGGGAAATCGTACCGCAGGGAGCTAAAAATGAAGCCCTCCAGGTCATCTGCGCCTGCCTCCTCACACATGAGAAGGTCACCCTCCACAACCTTCCCGACATCCGCGATGTCAACAAACTGATCGAACTGCTTGCCTCCATCGGCGTCATAGTCACCCGGTCGGGGGTCGCCTCCTGCACGTTCGAGACCGGCGACATCGACTTCGGCTATATGACCACCCGTGAATTTCACACGAAGATGGCCAGCCTCCGCGGATCGATCATGATCCTCGGACCGATGATGGCCCGCTTCGGAAAGGGGTATGTATGTATCCCCGGAGGGGATAAGATCGGGAGAAGGCGGCTTGACACGCATTTCATCGGGTTGCAGAACCTGGGTGCACGATTTGTTTACGATGCTGAAAAACAGCTTTTCAGCTTTACCACCGACGGACTGACGGGCACTTACATGCTGCTCGACGAAGCTTCGGTGACCGGCACTGCCAACATCGTGATGGCAGCCGTGCTGGCACAGGGAACCACCACCATTTTCAATGCCGCATGCGAACCCTACCTTTCGCAGTTGTGCAATATGCTGGTTTCCATGGGGGCAGACATCCGGGGAATCGGATCAAATCTGCTTACCATACACGGCGTGAAACAGTTGCACGGATGCGAGCACACCCTGCTTTCGGACATGATCGAGGTAGGTAGTTTCATCGGTCTGGCTGCCATGACCGGCTCGGAGATCACCATCAAAGACGTCAATTACAGGCAACTGGGTCTGATCCCGGATGTCTTCCGGCGCATGGGGATCCAGATCGAGAAGCGGAATGACGACATCTATGTGCCGGCCCAGGAGCACTATGAAGTGGAGACCTTTATGGACGGTTCGATCATGACCATCGCCGATGCCCCCTGGCCCGGATTCACTCCCGACCTCATCAGTATCGTGCTGGTGATTGCCACCCAGGCCAAAGGCAGCGTGCTGATCCATCAGAAAATGTTTGAAAGCCGCCTCTTCTTCGTCGACAAGCTCATCGACATGGGGGCGAAGATCATCCTGTGCGACCCGCACCGGGCCACGGTGATCGGCCTCGACCACCAATACAAACTCCGGGGCATCCGTATGTCATCGCCCGACATCCGCGCCGGCGTCGCCCTGCTGATCGCCGCCCTCTCGGCCGAGGGGACCAGCATCATCGACAACATCGAACAGATCGACCGCGGATACCAGGAGATCGACGTCAGACTTCAGAAACTGGGTGCAGGAATCCGGCGGATCAATAGCTGACAATTTGTCGCTCTTCGTGGATTGGCAGGTTTTTTGACACCGCGGCCGCGGATTATTCATTGACTACATTGCCATGATTCGAAAAAACAAGAAAGAGCACACCGAGACAAAAGAGGAAGGAAATACCACCGCCGGTCAGGGACCGGTTGAGAATGCACAGTCCGCAGAAGAAAAGGCTGCCACCACAGGACCGGCGCCGGCTGAGCCCGCGGCAACCCAACCCAGGAACCAGGCTGATGCCTTGACGGAGCTGAACGACAAGTACCTGCGACTGTATTCCGACTTCGACAATTACCGTAAAAGGACGCTCAGGGAGAAACTGGAACTTTCGAAGAACGCATCCGAGGAGATCATTCTCCGGCTGCTGCCGGTGCTCGACGATTTTGACCGCGCCCTGAAGGCGTTCGAAACGGCCTCCGTTGCCGACCAGGCACTGAAAGAGGGGCTGGTGCTGATCCACGGCAAATTCTTTTCCATCCTGCAACAACAGGGACTCCAGCCGATGCGAGCGACCGGGGAAACTTTTGATACCGATTTCCACGAAGCCGTGACCAACATTCCCGCCCCCGCTCCGGAACAGAAGGGAAAGATCATGGACGTGATCGAAAAAGGATACCTCCTCAACGGGAAGGTGATCCGTTATGCCA
>DAONFN010000148.1:0-7372 GCA_035403625.1 Bacteroidales bacterium | reverse complement strand
GCGTCAGATCAATAGCTCCGGAGGAGCGACAGATCAACAGCTCCGGAGGAGCGTCAGATCAATAGCTCCGAAGGAGCGACAGATCAACAGCTCCGGAGAAGTGACAGATCCAATGCAATGTCAAATCGTCAGACTTTTGCATCTTTGCATTCAGATTAGTGTTAACCATAAAAACTACCATCCCCATGGAAACAACCGACAAAGTCCTCGAAACCATGCGCAAAGCCGGCAAGGCTGTGAGCGCCGGACAGATCGCTGAACTGGCGGGCATCGACCGCAAAGAGGTCGACAAAGCCATGAAGAAACTGAAGACCGACGGGAAAATTACCTCCCCGAAGAACTGCTACTGGGAGCCGGCGAAGTAAGCATCGGCAGTTTGCGGCGGCGGATGCCGTCGTAGGCGCTGAAGGCGTTGGCCACGGCCGCCGCCGTCGGCACCAGCCCGATCTCACCGATCCCCTTGGCGCCGTACGGCCCGACCGGATCGGCTTCTTCCACACCAATCACCACGATCTCCGGCGTCTGGTGCGCCCGAAGCACACCGCAATCGGCCAGACGGTCACTCTTCAGGTATCCGCCCTCCATCGGGAGATCCTCGGTGAGGGCATAACCCAGCCCCATGTGTACCGCTCCTTCGATCTGACCCTCGAACAGCACCGGGTTCATGATCCGTCCGGCATCGTGGGCGGCATACACTTTTTCTATCTTACCGTCCTCGCCGAGAACGACCAGTTGCGCAGCATAGCCGTATGAATAATGCGTGATGATGCGGTCCGTTCTAGCCCCGGGTTTGGTGGTCCAGTCACAGTAATACTTTCCCTGGTACACATTGCCGGCCAGTTGTAAGAGGGTATGCCGTAACAGGCTTCCCTTCAGGTCAGTGCAACCGGGCTTGAACTGGTCGAGGTCGTCGCGCAACGCCTGTGACGCGTCGATGATGGCGTTGCCCAGGAGTGCGGTCGCCCGCGAGGAAGTGGTCATGCCTGTCGGGATTCCGGCGGAGGTATCTACCACCACATCGATCAGGGAGGGCTCGATGCCGGTTTCCTGGACCAGCGTCTGGATGGCCATGTTCTGGATCCCCTGCCCCATCTCGGTCCAACCGTGCTCGATCAGCACCCGACCATTATCCCGGATCGATATTTTCACATCGCTGAAATCGGTCATCCCGTTACCCACTCCCGAATTCTTGATCCCGCAGGCCAGCCCGGCATGTTTAGCTGCATAGAACGGCTCCTTCAGGGCCATCAGGCAGGCACGGATCCCCACTCCTTTGCCGAGCACCTGCCCGGTGGCGGTCATTTTCCCGTCGTCGAGCGCGTTGTCGTAACGGAATTTCCAACGGTCGAAACCGCCCAGGGCACAAAGCTCATCCACGCAGCCTTCCAGTGCAAAAGCTACCTGGTTGGCACCGAAGCCGCGCATGGCCCCGGAGGGGATGTTATTGGTGTAAACGGTGAGTGACTCAATATCGACAGAGGGCACATGGTACCCGCCGCAGGCATGCCCGGCCACACGTTCCATCACCTTGTTCCCGACAGAAGCATAGGCCCCTGAATCACCGATCGCCCGTAGTTTCAAGGCAGTCAGCGTACCCTTCCGGTCACAACCAAGCCACATCTCCATCCGCACCGGGTGGCGCTTGGGATGCATGCGGATCGACTCTTCGCGCGAAAGCCGCACCTTAACCGGTTGTTGCAGGAGGAATGCGAACAAGGAAACATGCCCCTGGACCGTCATATCCTCGCGGCCGCCGAAACCGCCTCCGCAGGGCACAAGCGTGACATGCACATCCTCTTCGCCGATCCCCAGCAGGGAAGCCACCTGCCGCTGGTCGACATAAATCCCTTGTCCCTGGCTGTAAAGCCGGATTCCCTCCCCTTCGGGAAGCGCCACGGCGGCCTCCGGCTCCAGAAATGCATGTTCGATCCGCTGTGTTTCGTACATGCCGGAAACGGTGAACGCAGAACTATCAAGGACTTTCGAGATATCTTCCCCCCGTCTGACGACACAATTTTCCAGGAGGTTGTCGCGGTCGGGATGGACCTTAGGCGAACCGGGCTCCAGTGCCGTCTGCGGATCGGTGACCGGCTCAAGCACCTCGTATTCCACCCGGATACGCCGGGCGGCTTTCCGCGCGGTCTCTTCATCCTCCGCCACCACCCCGGCGATCACATCGCCGATATACCGGGTGACCTCGCCCGTGGCGATCATCAGGGGCCAGTCGCTGAAGATCAGCCCGGTGTAACGGTCGCCGGGCACATCGGCCGCAGTGAAAACATGTACGACGCCATCCATCCGGAGGGCGTCGGAAACATCGATGTCCACCACCCGGGCCCGTGGATGGTCGCTGAAGCGCAAGGCGCCATACTGCATTCCATCCACCTTTATATCATTCACAAACAATCTTTTTCCAATAGCGGTTTCGTAGGCATCATATTTCACCAGCGGGCTGCCGATCCCTCCGGGATCACCGGTCATCAGCGTCTTCGTGGCAAAAGGCGGCATTTCAGTCGGACCCGTGGGTATGGAAGGTTGCCGCAGCTCCCGGAGCGCCGCTTCGATGGCATCGATAATCTTCACATACCCCGTACACCGGCAAAGATTCAGGTTGATGGCTTTCCGGATCTGCTCCCGGTCAGGCGCAGGATTTTCGGCGAACAGCACTTTGGTGCGAAGGATCAGTCCGGGCGTACAGAAACCGCATTGCACGGCTCCTTTCTCCACGTACGCTTTGGCAATCACATCGCGGACGGCGGGAGGGATCCCCTCCATGGTCACAACTTCCGACCCTTCGAGGAATTTCATTTTCCGTGTGCACGACAGCCTTGCTTTCCCGTCGATCTCGACCATGCAGGCACCGCACGCCGCCTGCCCCGAACAGCCGTCCTTCACCGAGGTGATGCCGGCCGACTCCCGCAAATAATCCAGCAACGACCGGTCGCCGTCGCCCGGGTACTCACATTTCTTTCCGTTCAGCGTAAAGGTGATCATGGTGGGTCAGGATGGGATAAATGACTTCAGCAGGGGCCCGGCTGATCCAAGGTCGGGATCAACAGGCGCAGGCATGTGGATGATGGATTGGACCGCGGCCGGATCTTTCAGACCGCTGCCGGTGAGCAGCACGACGTTTCGGCTGTCAGAGGCAAGCCGCCCTTCCCGGTGGTACTTCATCATCCCGGCATAGGCAGCGACCGCAGCAGGTTCGGAGAAGATCCCGGTACTGCGCGAAAGGTGACCCGAAGCCTGACGGATCTCTTCGTCGGATACAAGGAGGACTTCACCCTGGTACTTCCCGATAAATCCCGCAGTCATCCGGAAACATTTCGGCACATCCACCGAGATGGAATCGGCCATGGTCTTCGAAGGCCTGATGGTGAATGTTTCCTTCCCAAGGTTCATAGCCACATTGCAGCTTCCCTCCGATTGAACTGCCACCAGAACCGGCATCCGGTCGATGATGCCGAGTTGCAAAAGATCTTCGTACCCGCGGCAAACGCCCGAGAAGATGACCCCGTCGCCCACCGGGATGAAGATCCGGTCGGGCACAGTGCAACCCAACTGATCGAAGAGTTCAAAGGCAACGGTTTTCTTCCCTTCGATGGTGAGGGGGTTGAAAGCGGTATTCCGGTTGTAGAAGCCGTATTTCGCAGAGATCTGAACGCTAAGGTCGAAAGCGTCATCGTAGGTTCCTCTCACCGGGATCAGCCGGGCGCCGTACATCAGGATCTGGGTGAGTTTGGCGAGAGGAGCGGCGGCCGGCACCACGATCACCGCCTGCTGGCCCTGGGCGGCACAGATACCCGCGAGCGACGATCCGGCATTCCCGGTCGAAGCGGCCACCAGGGTAGTGATGCCATTCTCCCGGGCCCAGGCTGAAACCAACGCCGAAGCTCGGTCCTTGAACGAAAAAGTAGGATTCTGCGAATCATCCTTTAAAAACAGGAGTCCGCCCGTCCGCCTGTCCGCCTCTCCGCCTGCCTTCCCTCCCGGGGAAGGTGTTGCTGCCTCGTACAGCGGGGTCCGCCCAATCCGCAGTTTAGGCCACGAATCCAGGCTTTTCAGGGGGAGCAGCGGCAGAAAGCCTTCGCTCTTCAAATGGCCGAAAAGATCTGTTCCGGGAGATCTCCCGCGGATCCGTGCATAGTCATACACCGTTTTCAGCACTCCGCGGGGGGGAGCCAGGGGATCATTCGTTGCCTCGCACGCAGGACAGAGATAGATCACCCGGTCGCCGGGGTACTCTGCCCCGCAATCGATGCACTTGAAATGGAATTTGTCCGGCATGGCTGAATATTTATTAAACATTCAAAAAACCGCAGAGACGCAGAGACGCAGGTAATTCCAGCAGATCTGCAATTGTAGAGAAGCAAAATATTCCCTCTCTATGGGTCATCTCCCCTGCACCTGTGTCTTTTCAGTTTGAATTATTTCAATAATCCTGTCCTTTCGTTGAATTCATGGATCAACTCATCCCAACGGGCAGGCTGGGCAAAAAGTTGCGGCCAGATCCGGCGGTCGTCCCACAACTGCCTCAGATCCTCCACCTCCTTGCCCTGCTGTTCAACCCATGTGAAATATTTCAGGTTGTGGATCGCTTTGCGGTCAGGGTATGTCAGCTCCTTCATATGAGCAGGCGCCGTGCCCAGCATGCATTTCTCGTGATCACGGGCTGCCTGCATCACCGAATAGGCTCCCCGTTCAGCCGTAAGTTCATCCACGCGTGACCCATACATCTCCGCCGAATCCGTGGCAATGGTGACGATTACGTCTTCCCGGGTGAATTCGAAGTGTTTCGCTGTCTTGATTGCCGAAAGGATGTTCCCGATCCCGGAAATTCCGATGATCTTCAGCTTTTCCGCCTGCTCGCGGTCGAGGCCGCACGACACCAGGTAATCCAGCCCGGCGGGCTCGTTGAACAGCCGCAGCACCCGCATGCAATCTTCGTCGTCGATGGCGGTTACCACATCGGTATTGCGAACGTTATGGATCCAGGGCACATGCTTGTCGCCGATGCCTTCGATCCGGTGTCCGCCAAAACCGTTCATCAGCAGGGTCGGGCATTGCAACGCTTCCGAGGCGACTACTTTCAGGTGCGGGAATTTCGTGCGCAGGTAATCGCCGGCGGCAATGGTCCCGGCCGAACCGGTTGCGGAAATGTAGGCCGCCAGCCGGTCTTCCTTCCCCGCCACCAGCGAAAATGCCTCTTCGATGGCATGTCCGGTGACTTCGTAGTGCCAGCAGGAGTTTCCGAATTCATCAAACTGATTGAAAATGAAGCAGTCCTTCCGTGTGCTACGGATCTCCCAGCATTTGTCGTAAATCTCTTTCACGTTCGATTCGCACCCGGGCGTTGCGATCACCTCGGCACCGATATCCTTCAGCCAGGTGAACCGTTCGCGGCTCATCTCCTCCGGTAGGATCGCCACCGCCGTCACATCCATGAGATAGGAGTCGAAAGCCCCGCCACGACAGTAGTTCCCGGTGGAGGGCCATACGGCTTTGTGGTACGATGGATCGAAGCCCCCGGTGATGATGCGGGGCGCCAAGCATCCGTAAGCCGCCCCGACCTTGTGAGCCCCTGTCGGGAACCACTTTCCCGTCATCACTACGATCCGGGCATCGATGCCGGTCAGCAGGGAGGGAAGCTCGATGAAATTCGGTTTTCCGTAAAGTCCACCGGTGGGTTTCGGCTCGTTCTTCCAGGTGATGCGGAAGAGATTGAGCGGATGAAGGTCCCACAAGCCGATGTTCTTCAGCTGGTCTTTGATCTTGCCCGGTACCAGTTCGGGGTTCTGCATCTGTGCAAAAGTGGGGAGGATGATTCCTTTCTCCCGGTAATGGTCCACGGCCTTTTGTAACACCGCCGGATCCACAATCCTGTCAATGATCTGTATCATGGTCTCTGAATCAATATTTTCTTCAATCAATTTTCAAAATTCGATATTCGACATTCAATATTCGATATTCAATTTCCGGTACTCACCTCCCTCGCTCCCTGCATCACTACACTCATTTCGGCGGCGAACCCGAACCGGAATTCCTTCACGCAGGGCGTCAGGAATTTCGCTTCCAATGGCTCGAAAGTTACAGCGTTGAAGGTGGCCCGTATCTGTTCGGTCTCGTACGTGTATTTGTCATCGGCCAGGGTCAGGGTGCGTACATGTCCGTTTTCCATGTAGATCAGCACATCCTTACCGGCCAGCCGGCTGAGATAAAACCCCTCTTTTTCCGTCTTCAGACTGGCCAATGATAGGCAGAGGCCGGGTTTGTCGGCAAACGGCCGGCCGGCCGAGGGGCAGAAGGTGGCACAATTGCCGCATTCGTTGCACAGATCGCGGAGGTTGAGTACCTGGTAGGGCTGATCCACCCGGAAAACCGTGTCGGGAACGAACCCTACGGTCCCATCCTCCATCAGTACGGCTTTCTGAAGGGAATATTCAATGGACCCGATGGTGTATCCGTAGTTGGCCAGGTTGGGACAAACCGACACACACGCGTTGCAGATCAGGTCGCATTGCAGGCACCGGGCGGCTTCTGAGCGGGCGGTTTCATCATCGAGGGCAGGATCGGTAAGGTCGAAGGTCAGCTCGTTCCCCGCCAGGGAATTGTGTTTGACGGCAGAATACTCGCGAATGGATTTCCGGTGGAGCAATGAACCAATATCCACGCCGGGTCTGTCAGCCGGGTAATTCCGACTGGCTGCCGGTCCGGAAATGGGCGAAAGATCGGCCAGGATTTCCATAGCGGCCTTCCGTCCGTCAGCAATGGCATTGATGGCGGTGGAGGCTCCCCGCAGGGCATCCCCGCCGATGTACAGCCCCGGCCGGGCGGTGCGGTACGTCCCCGGTTCGGTGCGGAGAAGGGCCGGTTCGATGAAATCGATCGCCAGTTCCTGCCCGATGGCAGGGATCACCGTGTCGCACGATATAACAAACTCAGAATCCGGTACAGGTACGGGGATAGGTCGCTTCCCGCTTCCCGCTTCGGCCAGCGTGTTTCGCTGGCATTCGAGGCTGCCCACTTTTCCATCGTGCATCAGGATGCGCAAGGGACTTGTAAGTTCAACGATCCGGATGCCCTCTTCCAATACGGCGTGGATCTCTCCACGGTCGGCCGGCATCTCGGCTATGGTACGGCGGTAAACGATGGTCACGCTCCCCTCTTTCCCCACCAGCCTGGCTGCGGTCCGGGCGGCATCCATGGCTGTGTTTCCGCCACCGATGATCACGACATGCCGGCCCGGGAGGACCGATATTCCTTGCCGTGCCGCAAACAGGAATTCCAGCGGGTCAATCACCCCGGCCGCCACCGTGCCCTCGATGGCAAGCCGGGCCGAACGCTGGGCCCCGGCCGCCAGGAACACGGCTTT
>DAONFN010000147.1:0-7384 GCA_035403625.1 Bacteroidales bacterium | reverse complement strand
GCTCTTTTTCCCATTTGTTAATAAGGCAAATCTAAAGGTCTCTGCGGTTATTTTACCCTCTGCGTCTCTGCGTCTCTGCGTCTCTGCGGTTAATTAAACCTTTTGTACCTTGCATGACCCAACCATTCAACCATCCTGCAACACCCATCCATCCTATGCGCCCGGTAATTCCTGCCATCCTCCTGACCCTCTCCCTTGTTTTCTTTCCGGGTTCGACCCTTTTCTCCCAGGGCAACCGTCCCGTCTATACCGGCCATAACGCCGCATCCGTTCCGGCGGGCGTCCCGGCGAAGCAGGTGGCCGAACAGGCCGGGAACCTCACCCCCTCGGCGCGGCAACTGGCCTGGCAACGCACGGAATTCAATGCCTTCATCCACTTTGGACTCAATACGTTTACGGGAAAGGAGTGGGGCGACGGAAAAGACGACCCCGCCCTGTTCAACCCCGTGAAACTCGATGCCCGCCAATGGGTCCGCACCTTTCGCGATGCCGGGATGAAGATGGTGATCCTGACCGCCCGGCACCACGACGGCTTCTGCCTGTGGCCGACGACGACCACCGGATATTCGGTCGCCGCCTCCCCCTGGAAAAACGGCAAGGGCGACGTGGTGGGCGAGGTGGCCGCCGCCTGCCGGGAGTACGGGCTGAAATTCGGCGTGTACCTTTCGCCCTGGGACCGCCACGAACCGGCTTACGGCAGCGGGGAGACGTATAACAGGTACTTCATGACCCAACTCCGTGAGCTCCTCACCGGTTACGGCGAAATTTCCGAGGTATGGTTCGACGGGGCCTGCGGCGAGGGACCGAACGGGAAGAAGCAATCGTACGACTGGAGCGCTTGGTATGCGCTGGTCAGGGAACTGCAGCCCGGCGCGGTGATCGCCATCATGGGCCCCGACGTACGATGGGTGGGCACCGAATCGGGGTATGGGCGGGAGACCGAATGGAGCGTCATCCCCGGCCGGCTTCGCAACCCGGAATCCCTGCCGGAGGAGAGTGACCAAAGCGTCACCGACCGCGAATTCCTCCCCGGCGACCTGATGGATGCCGACCTGGGCAGCCGGGAAAAGCTCAGCGGAGCCCGGTCATTGTTGTGGTACCCCGCCGAAACCGACGTCTCGATCCGGCCGGGCTGGTTCCATCATTCCTCCGACAATAAAAAAGTGAAATCGCCGCGGGAACTGGCCGATATATACTTCCATTCGGCAGGCATGAACTCGGTGCTGCTGCTCAACGTGCCGCCCGACAAGCGCGGGCTGATCCATAAGAATGATATCCGGAGTTTAACGGGGTTGCGGAAGATCCTCGACGCCACGTTCACGATCAACCTCATTGAAAAAGCGACGAGCCGTTACCGCAACGGGATCATCGAATATGACTTCCCGGCTGCCGTGACCTTCGATGTGGCGATGCTCCAGGAAGATATCAAGACCGGGCAACGGATCGGAAAGTTCCGGTTCGAGGCATGGGACGGTACTTCTTGGAAGCCTTTTACTACAGGCACCACGGCGGGATACAAACGACTGCTCCGGTTCCCGGCGGTCACTGCGCAGAAAGTGCGGCTGGTGATCGAAGAGGCGAGGGGAGAACCTGCCCTGATGAATGTGGGATTGTACCTGGGGTCAGGACTTCCGGCGCTTAACCGGTAGGAACCGGTTGACTTCCCGCTGGTACTGCGCGTATTCGGGATATTTCCCGGCGCTGATCTCTTCGCTGAAGGCGGAGCTGCCCTGGAAAAGCACGACCAGGAGCAGGCAGCCTGCGATGCTCCAGTTGAACACCGGTCCGCCGGCCGCAACAGAGAAGCCGTAAAAGCTGATCCAGATGGCCTGTTCGGCAAAATAGTTGGGATGACGGCTGAGCGACCAGAGACCTTTGCTGAGGAATCCTCTTTTATATTCGCCCGTCAGTTCTTTTTCCGAAGCGATCATCTGGTGTTTTGCACGCTGGAAGCGCCACTGCTGGATATCGGCGATGGTTTCAAACAGGATGAAAAACAGCATCAGCGCTGTGATGAAGAGATCGCCGGATCCGAGCGAAGCCGGTGCGTGCTGGAGCGCCACGACCGTGGGAAGGGTAAAGAGGAGGATCAGGATATTCTGGTAACCCGAGATGAAAAAGAGGTTGAAGAGCGTCCATTTCCAGCGGGGTTGGAATTCGGGTTTTTGTCGAAGCACCACCCAGCGGTAGTCCTCTTCGCCGGCCCAGAAACGCCAGGAATAGGCGCCTTTCCTGGCGAAATTAGCCGTGAGCCGGATGCCCCAGACCGTTACGAGCGCTGCCATCAACACCAGCCGCGGAGCAAATGAACCCTGTGCTGCCACGACCCAGGTGTACAGGACCGGCAGCAGGCTCCAGAGCTTGTCGACCTGGCTGTTGTTGCCGGTGAGTTCGCCCACAAGAAAGCAATAAACGATGGCGGCGATGCATATCCAGCCAAGGATGTAAAGGGTTTCCCATTCGGCGGGTCCGAGGGCGGTGCCGGTGAAATAGCTGATCACGGGAACAGCAAGCAGGGTAATGCCGAGAAGGATGGCGATAGGGAGGATCTTCATGCGCAAAACAGTTTTATCCGGGAAAAAGTGCGCAAGATTACATTTTTATCAGGATAAAATCGTCAGAAATCACATTTTTATCGGGATAACACGATCACCTTCCGGGTTTTGGTCATCTTTCCGGCAGTGATCCGGGCGTAATAGATTCCTGGGGAGAGGCCCTCCGTGCGGATGGAAAAATCATGACTGCCGCTCGCCTGCTGCATGCTCACCGGATTTCCGGCGGGGTTGCCCAGGGCATCGAGCAGGGTGATCGTCACCCGCGCCGGCTCCGGCAGGGTATAGCGGATCACCGCGGCGGAGGCGACCGGGTTGGGGATCACACGGGCAGAGAGGGCGGAGGGCGCCGGGAGCGGATTTTCACCCACGGAAAACCCGCCGTTGGTGGTGCCTAACAGTTTGCACAGCCAGCCTCCGGCAAAGGCCGTGTTGCCCGAGATAGCTGCGACAGAATACATTTCATCCAGGTTGGGAATATATTGTTCTTTCCAGGTATTTCCCCCGTCGGTCGTCTTCAGGATCATTCCCAGTCCATCCTCGTTATCGCCCGCAATAAACCCGGTATCGGCACCGGCAAAGCTTACGGAATAGCAATCCCCGGTATAAGCTGTGGTCACCTGCTGCCAGGTGGCACCCCCGTCGGAAGTAAGCCCGATCCATCCGTTGTTACCGACCCCGATCCCCTTCTGCGGGCTCGTAAAACAGATCGCTTTCATCGACAGGGAGGTGGAAATGACGTTCCAGGTGTTCCCGCCGTCGGTGGTCTTCAGCAGGGCGTTGTTCCCCGTCACATACCCCGTAGATTCATCCGGAAAACAGACCCCGTAGTACGTGGTATTCGGCAGGCCTGTCACCGCCGACCACCCCTGGCCAAGGTTGTTCGAGCGCAGGAAAAGCCCGTAGTCGCCCACGGCAAAGCAATTGCTGCCCGGCTTGTTGTACGCAATCGACCGGACTCCGGGCCAAACGGATCCCGACCAGGCCAGATACCAGTTTTGTCCGCCGTCGAGGGTGTAGTAAAGATAATCGCCAGCAATGCAACCGATATTTTCGTTGTAGAAACCGACTGCCCGCATGCTGTGCCAGGGGGCAGAAAAATCAAGTTTAGACCAGGTTGCTCCTCCGTCGATCGTCTTCAGTACGCCGCCTGATCCACCCTCTCCGCCTTCCGTACTGGCGTAACCCGTCTGGACCGTGGGAAAATCGATGTCGTAGATGCCCGCTCCCCACCCCAGACCGGAAACCAGGGCCGAACTGAGGGTATCCCATGTCATCCCGTAATCCTGCGACTTCTCCAGGTGACCCCAGTAGTCGGCCAGGAAGGCGGTCCCATCCGACCGGCAATCCATATCCCCGTACCATACGACTCCTCCGCCGGTCGTGTCGCGGGTCCAGGTAACGCCCCCGTTCACCGAACGGTACCTGACCGGATAACTGTACATAAAGAGGGTTGACTGTGCAGACCCCGACACCTGCAACGTGTCGGAATTAAATACGCCGATCGCCTTGAACGTGACGGTATCGCCCAGCGCCTGAACTGACCAGGTTATCCCGCCGTCGGTGGTCCGGAGCACCCGCCCGTTGCTGCCGGCGGCCCACCCTGTGTCGGGTGAGATGAAACGGATATCCCCCGGGTACCAGGCAGTGTCGTTGAACACTTCGTTCCAAGTGACGCCTCCGTCGGTGGTCTTCAGGATAAAGGAGGTCCCCCCGGCGGCATACCCGATGGAGGCGTTGGGAAAGGAGAGAGCGGTGAATCCCATCGAACTGCCGTGGTACCATGGGATCCAGGTGTCGCCGCCGTCGACGGTGCGGAGGATCTTGCCCCCGGAACAAACGATATGACCATGCATCGGGTCGGTGAATACAGCGGCATTGAGCGATTCATCGTGTTCGTAATAGACCGAATCCCAGGTGATCCCGCCGTCGAAGGAGCGCAGTACGTACCCCCAGTAGTCGGTCAGGAAAACGGTATCTCCACCCGGGAAATCGAGCCCGGTGAAATTCAAAAAGCGGGTGTGATCCTGCAGGTTCCGTACCTCCCAGGTCAAGCCCCCGTCGGTCGAATGCATCAGCGTGGCCGCCAGTCCCGCCGCCCATACTTCATCGGGCCCGGTGATCCGGATTACGTTCAGGTCGTTTCCCTGTGGCAGGGGATTGCGCCAGGTCCATTGGCCGGCGGACAGCAGAGGGAGGCAGAAACCGATAAACAGCACCAGCCATCTTTTCCTTTTCATGGTGGACAATATATTGTTCTTCCAAATATATGAAATTTCCGTTGATTTTATTTTCACTTCGAGGGAAATCCACCGGATGGCCTGAATTTCTATCTTTGCAACAAATCAATAAAGCTAGATATGAAAGAAAGTAGATTTATTCGGGTGTCCGTTGCCATGTGGTTCTTCTTCGGCCTTGCCAATGTATTATCCGCTCAGACAAGCGAACCCTGGACCTCCAAGGACCTGATGGATCCCGGAACCCTGGCGGGACTTCTCAGTAGTCCGAAAGAGCAGAAACCTGTGATCTTCAACATCGGTCCGCTGGCCAACATCAAGGGGGCGATCACCATCGGGAGTGTGGCGAGCAAAGCCAACCTCGATAAGCTGGGAAAAGCGCTGGAGAAGGTGCCGAAGGATAAAATGGTGGTGATCTATTGCGGTTGCTGCCCGTTCCGGAATTGCCCGAATATCCGTCCTGCCTTCAACCTGCTGAAGGAACGCGGCTACCGGAAACCGAAACTGCTGAATCTGAAGCAAAACCTCAAGGTCGACTGGACTGACCAGGGATACCCGATGGATTGACGCCGGGTTAGAGAGAGTTATAAAAATCGGCGATTCGCAGGAGGTTATCCCGCGAAGCACGACGGATCTTTTCCTTTTTAATGAATTCTTCGACGGCGGCTTTTTGGTCGGTCAGGGCTCCCAGCACAGATTTGATGTTATAGATCTTTTCCGGCTTGCCCCCTTTGATGATCATGTAATAGGTGTCAGGATCGGGAGAGAACCGGGCAGGCGTGATCGTGCCGACCACTGGTTTCGGGCCTTCCGATGGTTCAAACCGCACCGCGCGTTTCTGAACAAGCTGGCAATTTCCGGAACGGAGCACCTCGGCATACGTTCCTGATTGGATACCGGGAACATAGATGAAGAGCGCTCCACCCAGCTCGATGTGATCGATCGCCACCGGATTTGCGATTTCGTAATTGATGCCGTTTACTTTGTATTCCATCTTGTTGCCGTAAATATTGTACCGTAGCGGCATCTTTACCACAGAAGAATCTTTCAGGTAAACGACGGCATCGTTGAACCCTCCGTTGTAGTAAGGACTACCCTCAATATCGTAATATTCATTCGCATTTTTGGTGTTGAGGTTCACCATGGAAGTGTGATAGGAGTATGCATCCAGGAATTGGTTGTAATGCTGGGAGTAAACGGACAAGGTGGAGAACAGGGTAAAAATTGCCAGGCAGGCAAGCGTTTTTTTCATGGGACTGAACTTATGCGTGAGATGAGGTTTTCTGTGCCAGGAATACGGATTTGAAAACCGGATGTCAAATTTAGTAAATTGCGGAAGATATTCAGCAACATGAAAAGTTCATTTCTCGTCCGTCGGACGGTCCTCCTGACCCTCCTGAGCATTGTCGCAATTTCGCTGGCCGGTTGTGCCAACAAAGAGATGGTAACCGAATGCCTGAAGGGCCATACATACGGATTCTGGGCGGGATTGTGGCATGGCATCATTGCACCGATCGATCTGATCGCCATGCTTTGGCGCAGCGACGTTTCGGTGTTTGCGACCAACAACAACGGGGCGTGGTATGCTTTCGGGTTTGTGCTCGGCAGCGGCGGCTGGGGATTCCTGGGCGGACATAAAGCTTCCCGCCGGAAATAACCCTGGACCATGCACACGCAACACGATCACATGTACCACCTGCGGGCTTTCTATCCCAACTATTTTGCCGTCAGGCGGGTTCTCGGTGAAGAACCACTGCCGGCAGCCCCCGACGGAGGAGTTCCGTTTCCCGAGCCTGAACTGGAATTCACCGATCCTGTCGATCACCGGCTGAAGAAAGTTCCGGTCGAACCCCTCGATGTCATGATCCTGATCCGGTACGACCGTGCGGAAGCCGCAAAATATCTTCGGGTACTGCTGGACGCTTCCCGGGGAGACCCGGCGGCTGCGATGGAAAAAGACCGTCTGGCAGCGGTTTACCGCGAAGGGCTGGCCGGTCGTTTTGGAAACGCATCGTTTGTAGAGAACGAATCGGTCGTGCCCGCCTACACCCGGCATCCGTATGATGAGAACCTGCTCAGCCAGAAAGGGAAAGTGCTGCTCGACCTGTACCGGGAGGGATACCCGGTTCCCGATTTCTGCGTCCTCACTTCGCATTCGTATCAGATCAGCGCCCGCGAAAGGGAATCCTGCCTCGGCGATGCCATCGCCAACCTGGAGCGGATGACCGGCGACATACTGGGCGACCCCGACCGGGGCCTGGTATTCGCCATGCGGTCGGCCACGCCGTATTACATTCCGGGCCTGATGCCGACCTACCTGAATGTCGGCGTCACCAAAATGGTGTTCCGTTCGCTCGGTCAGCGATACGGGCAAGCCGTTGCCAATAAAATATACCTCAATAACCTTCAGTCGATATGCCAGATACTCGGCGGAGACCAGGAGTTTTTCCGGAAGGTGAATGCCGACTGCGGTTGTGCTTCGGGGAATATCGAAGAACGGATCGCGGCATTGTTTGAACGGATCCGGCGCATCGACGAGCCGATTCTCTATGATGCAGCATACCAGGCCCGGACGTTCATGCGGGTGGCGCATGG
>DAONFN010000146.1:0-7390 GCA_035403625.1 Bacteroidales bacterium | reverse complement strand
GTGATCGTGAAGGTTGTTCCGGTCGGTCCCTGTTTAGGGTCGGCATTCGATTCTACATGGATCCGGCCTTTGTGCATCTTTACGATCCCATAGATAAGCGCAAGACCCAACCCGGTGCCCTTGCCCATCTCCTTCGTTGTAAAAAAGGGAGTGAACAGCTTATCCATATACTCTTTCTGAATTCCGGTACCGGTATCCGATACGATAAAATCTACTTCCTCCTTGTTCCCCTGCACCTTCACATGGATTTCCCCTCCTGCAGGCATAGCTTCTATGGCATTCTTTTCCAGGTTAGTGAGTACCTGCATCATCTGGTCGATATCGAAACGGGCGATGGGATCAGCAATGTCGTCTTCAAGGACGCATCGGATATTGTCAGGTTTGACCACCGAGTCGAGACTGTGCCGGATGAATTTCCCGACGTGTGTATCGGATAGGTTGACCTGGTTTTTCCGGGCGAAGTTCAGAAGTCCGCTGACGATTTTCTTGCATCGGTCTGCCTGTTCCACGATCAACTTCAGGTCGTCTCTCATCTGATCCCCTTCGGGTGCTTCATCCATCAGGATGTTGCTGTACATGGTGATGACACCCAGTGGGTTATTTAATTCGTGGGCAATACCGGCCGAAAGCTGTCCCATATGGGCCAGTTTTTCCGACTGTTTGAGAGCCGCTCTTGCTTTGGCCAGTTTCTCATTAGAAACATTGAGGTTGCTGATGGAATCATGGAGCTTCTCGATGGAGTAGGGGAGGCACATCTCCGACTCAGCCAGACCGTAAACAATCGCTGTGGCATGTTCTACGCACGTGTCGTACCCGCATGCGCCGCAGTTGAGGTGGTCTTTGGCATTGAATTTTCCCATCGATTGAAGCGCAGTCAGCAGTTTGGCTCCATCTGGCGGTGCCAGCCGCCGGTCTTCCCGTGTGAACGACCGTGAGAGATCGATCCCTTCCGTCTGCCGGACATCGGTCGCCCAGGCCTCCTGATCCAGTGCCGCTAGTTTCCGGCTTACATATTCTCCCACCGCCGTACTACGGGCATATCTTTTACCTCCCGGGGAGGTTCCCGGCCCCATAATGCACCCGTCACAGCACAACAACATCAAATGCTTGTCGCGGATATAACCTTCTTCAAATTCTCGGATGGCCTCCTTGTAGTTAACACGTCCTTCCGCCACCACGACTCGTTCTTCAGGAATCTTCTCCTCGCCGTTCGCTGTATAATACAACCCCCGGCTGATCGGGAATACCGCACCTTTCCCGCTGTAAGGTGGATCAAAATCAGATGGCTCACTGTCTTCCTGGGTGATGCCGTGGAGGGCAAACATTTCCCGAAGTTCAAGGAACGTCAGGACCTCGTCGACTTCGTGCGTTTCTGCTTTTTTTGCAAAACAAGGCCCGATGAAAACGACTTTCAGATCTTCTCCGTGCCGCTGTCGGAGCACGCGTGTCATTGCCACCATCGGGGATACAATGGGTGCGAGGCTGTCAACAAGTTCCGGATGGTAATGACGGATGAAATAGACGATGGCCGGACAATCTGAGGAAATCGTGCCCACGTCGGTCCCGTTCCGGATTCTCTTCTCGTATTCCCGCGCTACCACATCTGCTCCAAAGGAAACCTCTGTGACAAAATCGAATCCCAGTTTCCTCGTCATGCCGACAAGCATCCGGTAATCGACGATGTCATCGAATTCCGCAGGGAAGCTGGGTGCAATACATGCGGCAATCCGGTGGTCCGATTTCAACAGGTCGTGCACGCTGTCAACCGAGCGTAACGGGATCTTCGCACCCTGGCTGCAAACCCTGACGCAATTGCCACAACCGATACAACGGTCATTGATCACTTCTGCCTGGCCATTGATGATCTTGATGGCTTTGACAGGGCACTCGCGGACACAGGTATAGCAAACCCTGCACCTGTCTTTCAGGGTAAATACCAACTGACGGTGAAAGGTCACACTCATGAATCCTTTTCTGTTGTGCGGCTGCTGTGAAGCAATTCGCGGTTATGGTCGCTGGCGGGTTTGGCAAGGAACCGGTCGTAAAGGTCGACGATCACCGGGTTCTTATGCGCTACCCGGATCATCTCCTCGTCATCCACATCATAAATGGCTTTCATTCTGGCTTTCAGGTTTTTTTCATCACAGTTGAGTTTTTGTCCCCCACCATTGATACAGCCATTGGGACATACCATCAGTTCGATAATACGCGCCGGTTCTTTTCCCGTCTCAATGTCCTCGGCAAGTGATTTAAAGGCGGCCAGGCCACTGATGGCTGACACACTTATCGTGTTCTTGCCGATCCTGATTTTTGCCTCCTTCCTGCCTTTCAATCCGCGTAATTCGGCGATCTTGAGACTGCCCATCTCCTGACCTGTCATAACCTGATGAACCGTGCGTACAAGTCCTTCGAGATGGCCGCCTGAAATGCCGAAGAGATTGCCTGCCGAACTTCTGATCCCGTAATGAGTGTCGGTAGGCTCTGGTTCCAGGCTGCCGAAATCAATGCCTAAAAGCCTGATCAGCCGGGCAAATTCACGGGTGGTGAGCACTGCGTCGACATACCTGCCGGTTCCATCCTTCATCCGGTCACGATCGGCTTCCGATTTTTTGGCCGTACAAGGCATGACCGATACGACAAAGACATTTTCCGGTTTCAGACCGGCACTGCTGGTGATATAATTTTTGATCAGTCTTCCCATCATCTGTTGTGGTGACAGGGTGGTCGAAAGATAGGGAAGGAGCTGGGGTTTTACATCTTCCACATATTTCACCCACGCAGGGCAGCAGGATGTAAGCATCGGAAGGTTTTCGTTCTTTTCAAACCGTTCGGCAAAAATCGCTGCCTCTTCCATGATCGTGAGATCGGCTGCCATTGAAGTGTCGAATATCTGTCGGAACCCGATGCGTTTAAGGGCAGCCCTGAGCAGGTTGAGAATATCCTTGCTGGCTTTCAGGTTGAACTCCTCCCCGATGGAAGCCGGAACCGTAGGCGAGAACTGAATGACCGGGTAAAGCGCAGGGTTATGCAGGGTGTCGATAATCTGCTGCAGGTTTGATTTCTCGGTCAGAGCACCGGTGGGGCATACCATGATACATTGACCACACTTGACGCATGTGTTCGGGTTGAGGCCTTTGTTGTATGCGGTACCGATCTGGCTCTCGCTTCCCCTTCCGATTACATCAATGGCACCCACACCGATCACCTCATCGCATATCCTGACACATCTTCCGCACAACAGGCATTTTGCGGGATCGCGGACGATCGAGGGGCAACTGTGATCAACCGGAATCACTTTTCTTTTACCATGGTATTTTCTTTCCCGGATGTTCATTTCACCGGCTAGGTCCTGCAGACCACATAGTCCGTTCCGGTCGCAGTACAGGCAATCGTCGGGATGGTTGGCCAGGAGCAGCTCAACGATGGTCCTGCGCGCTTTTAAAACGCGGGGGGAGTGGGTACTAATCTTCATCCACTCTGTAACCGGGTGGGAGCACGACGGGACCAGCTCCGATATGCCATCCACTTCAACCACACACATCCTGCAACCTCCGGTAGGCGTGAATCCGTTCATGTAACAGAGCGTCGGAATCCGGATTCCGACCCTGTCGAGGACATTCTTGATCGTTTCTCCCCTCCGCGCCAGGACCCGCTCACTATTGATCTCAATTTCGAATTGCATCGTCCGGTTATTTAAAGTAAATCGCGTTGAATTTGCAGCTGTCGAAACAAATTCCGCAGCCTGTGCACTTAGCTTCAATAATAAAGTGGGGTGACTTGATTGTCCCTATGATCGCCTGTTCAGGGCATTTTTTCTGGCAAATATTGCAGCCGTTGCACACATCGGCCTTTATAATGTATGTCCGCAAGTCGTGGCATGCACCGGCACGGCATTCCCGGTCGAAGATGTGCTCCTCGAATTCATCACGGAACCATTTGAGCGTCGACAGCACCGGGTTCGGAGCATTGCGGCCAAGTCCGCAAAGGGAGGTGTCGTGTATAACCCCGGCCAGGCTCTCCATTTCGACTACTCCCTTGAACCGGGACAGGGTTTCGTGGGAAGACTCTTCCCTCGGCCGACGGGTGATTTCGTCGAGAATTTGAAGCATCCGCCGGGTGCCTTCCCGGCAGGGGATGCATTTTCCGCAACTCTCATGTTGAAGAAACTCCATAAAGTACCGGGCCTGATCGACCATACACGTCTCTTCGTCAAAGACGATGATTCCTCCCAGACCGATTGAAGCTTCCATTTCCCGGGCAGATTCATAAGCCACTGGAACGGAAAGGTTGTCTGCCGGGATGCAAACACCCGAAGGCCCGCCGAGTTGGACCGCCTTGAGCGCTTTCCCATCTTTCACCCCTCCGGCGATCCCGTTGACAATATCGTTGATTGCCATTCCGAGCGGGATCTCGATAAATCCTGTTCGCTGCGATTTGCCGGCAATGCTGAATAACTTGGTGCCGCGGCTTTCCTGCGTCCCGACCGACTTGAACCATGAGGGACCGTTCTCGATAATGGTCGGAACATTGGCAAGCGTTTCGATGTTGTTGACGATGGTAGGATGACCGAACAAGCCTTTTTCAGCCGGGTAGGGGGGCTTTGCCTGAGGCATTCCGCGACGGCCTTCGATACTGGCGATCAAAGCGGTTTCCTCTCCGCAAACATAGGCGCCGGCACCCTGGCTGATGCGGATGTTCAGACCAAACCCGCTTCCGAATATGTTTTCTCCCAGGAATCCATACTCTTTGGCTTGTTTAAGAGCATGGTCGAAAATACGGATCGGCAGTGTGTAATCAGAGCGCAGGTAGATATACGCTTTATTTGCCCCCACAGCATAAGCGGCAATTGCGATGCCTTCCAGTACTCGGTGTGGATCGCCTTCCAGGATCACACGGTTCATAAATGCCCCCGGGTCTGACTCATCGGCATTACAGATCAGATATTTCTGATCACTTCCCGTTCCAAGGGTTACCATCCATTTTTTCCCGGTAAGGTAGCCTCCGCCTCCACGACCACGCAATTCGCTCTGATCAATGATCTCGCACACTTTATCGGGAGTGTAGTTTAAAACAGTCTTATAGAGCGATTTATATCCGCCTGCAGCGATGTATTCATCAATATTCCAGGGAGAGGTAAGCCCGGTGTTCTTGAGGATGATCCGGTGCTGGCGGGAAAAAAAAGGTAATTGTTCGATCAGCGGGACATTCGGCCACGATTCCTGCGATTCCTGCCTGTATTGTCCAAGCACCAGGTCAGGTAGAAGTGTACGGTGAAAAACTGCATTCAGCAGGTCTTCAACCTTATCAGCCGTTACATGCTGAAAAGAGAGTCTCGCTTTTCCCGGCAGTTGGACATCCAGAATAGGTTCAGCCGAACAGAACCCGATGCAACCAACGCGGACCACCTCAGCTTCTGTCGCGTTCTTGGCCAGGTAGGTCCCGACCGCCTCCAGGGTTTCTTCGGCTCCTGCCATAACCCCGCAACTCCCCGTGCCGATGAAGATCACAGGTTTTTCTACCCGGTAGCGGCGAAGGATTGAAAGGCCTTCCAGGGTCTCCTTGTCAAAAATGTTCGAATAATTCTTGATGACTTTTTCAACCAGGAATTCCCTGGGTTCAGTAAGAATGGGAGAGGCCATGCTACTCTGTTTTTTCTTTGACGGAACGGATGATGCGATCGAGATCTGCCGGGGTAACATTCCTATGGCTGGCGTCATTGACTCGGATAACAGGAGCAGATTCACAGGCCCCGAGACAGGTCGTTACCTCGAGACTGACACGCCTGTCTTTTCTTGTGGATCCTGCTTTGATCGACAGTTGATTTTCCAGTTCATCCAGGTAGGTGTGCGAACCGTAGAGGTGACAGGAGGTTCCCCGGCAGATGCGTATATGAACATGGCCCCGGGGTTGGAACCGGAACTGGTCATAAAAGGTGGCTACCCCATATACTTTGTTGGAAGGGAGGTTCAGGTAACGCCCTGCCGCATCAAGCAAATCATCAGTTAAAAACCCGAATTCTTCCTGCAGATCCTGTAAGATAGGAATCAGACCCTCTTTCCGGTTGGGGGAATAAGCAGCGAGGATTTTATCCGCATTCTCCATGTTAGTGGCTGTTGACAATTCAATCTGAATACAAAAATAATAATAAAACAACGAAATGAAAGCTTTACTTGTGAAAAATTTATCAATGTGAATAAATGAACAAATCTTTTCGGGTGCTTTTTCAGGCTTTTTTTAGACAACGGTTGACAGGAATGTTGTGGAATGGTTAACTTTGGAACGGATATACGGGATATGGAGAAGGAACCTCTTTTGTGGATCGATCACGCCGAATGCATAAAATGTTACGCCTGCGTGAGAATTTGCCCGGTCAAATCGATCCGGGTCGATGAAACGGACGAATATCCATCCATCATCCCAGCCCGGTGTATCGGCTGCGGAAGTTGTTACCGGGCCTGCTCACCGAATGCCATTTCTTACCGCAGTTCGATCCGGGAGGTAAGAGAACTCCTTTCCTCTGGTAAGCCTGTAGCTGCCGTGTGTGACCCGACTATATCAGGCGAGTTTCACGACATTACCGATTACCGGAAATTCGTCGGGATGATCCGCCAGATGGGGTTTACGTATGTGCTGGAAGCCTCGTTTGGAGTTGATTTAATAGCCGACAGATATCATGATCTCTTTACGCATTTACGTGGCAAATACCATATCTCTGCGAACTGCCCTTCTGTGGTGGCATACATCGAGAAGTACCACCCGGAGCTGATCAGTAACCTGGCACCGATCGTCCCTCCGATGGTGGCATCGGCCCGTGTGGCTCGGAAAAAGTACGGGGCTGATATCGGAGTGGTTTTCATCGGCCCCTGCATTTCAGCCAAAGATGAAGTACTGCGGTTAGGAGAGGAAGCCGGAATCGACGCCGTGCTGACATTTGTCGAACTCCGGCAGATGTTCGATGAATTCACGATCAGAGAAAGTCACCTCGAATATTCCGACTTCGACCCGCCATTGGGCTACAAAGGATCGCTTTATCCCATCAGTAACGGGATAATGCAGGCGGCAGAAATCAGCGAGGATCTCCTGACAGGAAGCGTGATCACCACCGAAGGCAGGAACAACATGATCAGAGTTGTCAGGGAGTTCGATGCCCGCATTGATCACATCCGTAGGAACTTCAATGTCTTTTACGACGAAGGATGCCTGATGGGTCCGGGGACTTCCCCTGCCGGGGAGAAATTTTTGCGAATGACGCTGGTGACCGATTATGCCAACAAGCGTCTGCAGGATTTCGATAAGGAAAAATGGGAAAGCGACAGAAGTACATTCGGCATTCTCGATCTTTCCCGGCAGTTTACATCCGATGATCAACGGCTTCCGGAGCCTGACGGAG
>DAONFN010000145.1:6091-7395 GCA_035403625.1 Bacteroidales bacterium | reverse complement strand
CAGCACCTATTGTAACTGTAATCCGGAGTTGTTCACCCTCAAGGGACGCAATGCACTGGGAACCAATTTTATGATTCCCACTCAGAACTACTTTTACAATCAAACCGGATACAATCCCGTCCCCTACAATGCATTCGACATTGTAGCCACTCAGTATAACACCGTGGTGACCATCACACCATCTAAACCGATCCTGGGTCACCCGGCAGGAGTTCCTTTTAATATAACCCTGAACAGTGGGCAATCCTGGTCGGGCCTGGCCACCTCCCAGGCCGCTGCTGACCATCTGTGGGGGACGACCGTGACCGCCAACCATGCGATCGCCATCACCATGACGGATGACGCCCTCTTTGGCATCACGGCCTGTGTGGATGCTATTGGTGATCAGATCGTACCGATAAACATCGTCGGTACCGATTATGTTGTCATCCGTGGAAACCTGACCAACAACGGGAACAGAGCCTACATCCTTGCCACCCAGAATAATACGGCCTTGTATATCGATGGAGGTTCCCTGCCGGTTGCCACATTAGCCGCTGGTCAATTGTACAATCATCAGATTATCAATGCCTCTTCGAGCATTTCGGCAACCCATCCCGTTTATGTATTTCAGACCTCCGGTTTCGGGTGCGAACTGGGTGGGGCCCTGATTCCTTCGACCAACTGCAACGGGTCCACTCAGGTTGTCTTTACGCGTACCAACGACCAGCAACTTGGTCTCGTTATTGCGACCCGTACCCCAAGTATCGGAAGCTTCCTGGTTAATGGAAGTCCAACCCTGATACCCGCTTCCGCTTTTTCTGTTGTTCCGGGAACTTCCGGCAACTGGCAAATGGCCAACCTGAGTTATAACACCACCCAAATTCCGGTCGGAAGTGTAGTGACTGTATCGAACACGTCGGGCACTTTTCATCTCGGACTGTTGATTGGCAATGTCGGAAATGGATGCAGCTACGGTTACTTTTCCAATTTTGCCGGGTTGAACCTTGGGCCCGATATTTCTTTCTGCAACGGCAGCTCTGCGATCATTCATGCGGGGACCGGCTGGAACTCATACCTTTGGAATACCGGAGCCACCACTGAAGCGATTACCGTTACCACGGGAGGGAACTATTCCGTTACCGTTACCGATCCCCAGTGTTCTTTATCGGATACCGTCCACGTTACCGTGACTCCGTCCAACCCTGTATCGGTAGCTATTTCAGCTTCTGCTACTTCCGTATGCTCCGGAACTTCGGTCACTTTTACGGCAACGGCTGTTAACCCCGGAAGCTCGCCTGTTTATACCTGGAAAGTAAATGGAG
>DAONFN010000145.1:0-5991 GCA_035403625.1 Bacteroidales bacterium | reverse complement strand
ACAACCCATCCTTCACATGCATTCCTTCCAATGGTGACGTGGTGACCTGTGTACTTACTTCCAACATCACCTGCGGGCTTAACAATCCGGCGACCAGTAATCCGCTGGTGATAATCGTTTCCCCGACCCTGCCGGTCTCGGTTTCGATTACCGCCTCCGCTTCCAGCGTGTGTGCCGGCTCATCAGTAACTTTTACTGCAACGGCTGTTAACCCCGGAAGCTCGCCTGTTTATACCTGGAAAGTAAATGGAGTGACATCCGGTACAAACACCCCATCCTTCACATTCATTCCTTCCAATGGTAATGTGGTGACCTGTGTACTTACATCCAACATCACCTGCGGGTTAAACAATCCGGCGACCAGTAATTCGGTTGTGATCACCGTTACCCCGACCCTGCCGGTCTCAGTTTCGATTACCGCCTCCGCTTCCAGCGTTTGTGCCGGCTCATCAGTAACCTTTACCGCTACGGCTGTTAACCCCGGAAGCTCGCCTGTTTATACCTGGAAAGTAAATGGAGTGACATCCGGTACAAACAACCCATCCTTCACATGCATTCCTTCCAATGGTGACGTGGTGACCTGTGTACTGATATCCAGCATCACCTGCGGATTAAACAATCCGGCGACCAGCAATCCGCTGGTGATAACCGTTTCCCCGACCCTGCCGGTCTCAGTTTCGGTCACCGCATCCGCTTCCAGCGTTTGTTCCGGCTCATCGGTAACCTATACGGCAACACCAGTAAATGCAGGGACAAACCCCACCTACCTGTGGAAAGTCAACGGTGTCGCTACCGGCTTCAACAACCCGGTGTTCATGTATACTCCCGTCAGCGGAGATGTGGTTACCTGCCAGGTCACTTCGAGCCTGTCATGCACCCTGAACAACCCAGCGACAGTCCAGGCGCCTGGGGTGATGGTTATCCCGCTGTCACCCGTTTCCGTTGTAGTTTCGGTATCCTCGTCGACGGTATGTGCCGGCACCGTGGTCACTTATACAGCAACCCCGGTAAATCCGGGTGTTAACCCCGCTTATGCGTGGAATGTGAATGGATCGCCTGCCGGGACCAACTCACCGGTCCTGAATTATCCTCCTGTACCGGGGGATGTGATAGGGTGCCTTCTCACATCGAGCCTCACCTGTACCCTGAATAACCCTTCCCTGGGCATGGCTCCGGTGGTGACGGTAATCCCCAATGCCGTGGTCGGAGTAACTATATCGACACCCGCAACCAGCGTTTGCACCGGCACACCGGTTATTCTGACAGCCACTCCAGTGAATGCCGGCGGAAGCCCCATCTACCTTTGGCAGGTTAACGGTATGCCTGCCGGGGCCAATTCTCCGACCTTCACCTTCATCCCGGTTGACGGTGATGCAGTCGTCTGCCAAGTAACTTCCAGTCTCACGTGCGCCGTCAGTAATCCTGCTTCCAGCAACACGGTTACCTTTCAGGTGATCCCCGAATCTCCGGTTTCCGTTACCATCACAGCGACCTCTACAGGTGTTTGTGCAGGAACTCCTGTGACCTTCACCGCCCAACCTGTGAACCCCGGACCGAATCCCATTTATCAATGGAGTCTCAATGGAATACCGGCCGGACCCAACGCGTCGGTTTATACCATTATTCCATCCGATGGTGACGCCGTAACCTGCCAACTCACTTCCAGTCTTGCCTGTGCCCAGAACAACCCGGCTGTCAGCAATTCAATAAGCCTGGATGTCACACCCTTATCCCCGGTCTCGGTGACCATCAGCACCCCTGAATCATCCGTTTGTGCAGGGACACCGGTAACTGTTACTGCCCTCGGAGAGAATCCGGGAACCAACCCCATATACCAGTGGAAGGTCAATGGGGCTGTCGCAGGCACCAACGCACCGCTGTTGGCCATTACTCCTTCCGATGGCGATTTCATCGTATGTAAGTTGACTTCCAGTCTGACCTGCGCCGAAAACAACCCGGCCGTCAGCACTCCGTTGACCATGACCGTAATCCCGGTCTCACCTGTCGCTGTCACTGTGACTGCCCCGGAATCGACGGTCTGCGCCGGAACCCCGGTTAGTTTTACGGCTGTTCCGGTCAACCCCGGGTTCAGTCCCACCTTTGAATGGTTCGTGAATGGTATAGCAACAGGATCCGGAACGACGGTATTCAGTTATACTCCGGAGGACCATGATGCCATCGTTTGCCGCCTGACCTCCAGCCTGGTTTGCACCTCAACTAATCCATCATTCAGTCCGCCCCTGGCCATGACGGTCATTCCGTTGGCCCCTGTTTCGGTCACCGTTAATACAGACTCATGGGTGGTTTGTGCCGGAATAAGGGTCATCTATGCAGCAAGCCCTGTCAACCCGGGCAGCACGCCCGAGTTTCAATGGACCGTCAACAATCTCCCTGTCGGGACCAACAGCCCATCCTTCGCCTATTTCCCGGCAAACGGAGAGGTCGTTTCCTGTCGCCTCACCTCCAGCCTGGCATGCGCTTCGGGAAACCCGGCACAAGGCAATTCCATTCAAATGACAGTCAACCCCCGGCCGGTCGTCACATTCAGCACGTGCACAGATACCGTCACCCTGTTAAATGCTCAACCCTATGAGATGAGAGGGGGTACGCCAACAGGCGGAACATACACGGGAGACGGGATCACAGTCTCCCCGGTGTTTAATCCCGGGCTTGCCGGAGCCAGCGTAAAAACCATTACTTATTCTTATGAAAACGCAAATCACTGTCGTGACTCGGCCAACCTTCTCATCCGCGTGCTCCCTGTACCATCCTTTACTTGCGGGCAACAACTGACCGATGTACGTGATGGAAAACAGTATCCTACCGTAATGCAGGGCAGCCGTTGCTGGATGCAGCAAAACCTCAACCGTGGTATCGCCATATCCAGTGAGTCCCCACAAGTAAACAACTGTCAAACGGAAAAGTACTGTTACCAGGATAATACCCAGAAATGTTCTACCTATGGCGGGTTGTATCAATGGGATGAGATGATGGATTACCAACCAACCGAAGGGATTCAGGGTATCTGTCCCCCCGGATGGCACCTCCCCACCCGGCAGGACTGGCAGGATCTGTTTAATGTCCTGCACGGTCAGGCGCTTGCCGGGAAATACTTACAGGATCCGGCGACCAATGGGTTTACCGCCCTTTCCGGCGGGTTGAACTACACCAACCTTCTTTGGGATTTCGAGGGCTTTGCCACAATGTTCTGGACCTCGACGCGGACCGGAACCGCCCGGGCACTGGCCCATGGTATTAACCGGGTTGATTTCAGCGTTTGTGATTACTCCTCCTTACGTTCCAACGCATTTCCGGTAAGATGTGTGAAGGATTGAGCCGTATCGAGTTACTATCCTGCTGATTATCTAAATGTTTTCCGGTCCGGCTGTGGAAACGCAAAAAATATCTTGAATATTTTTCCGTACAGGCTTGGTAATTCATTAAAGCTTTGTATCTTTGCACTCCCAAATCATTGACGAATGACAAAGAGAACGTACCAGCCCTCGAACAGGAAAAGGAAAAACAAACATGGATTCCGCGAAAGGATGGCAACTGCTAATGGTCGCAAGGTACTCGCAGCCCGGAGGGCAAAAGGAAGAAAAAAACTCACCGTTTCAGACGAATATCTGGATAAGGAATAACATTTCTATCGTTGATTGATCCGATCAATCCGATTTTTAATCAATTTTGCATAAGAAAAGAAGATAACGTCTGTTTATCTTCTTTTTTTATTTGCCGTACCCCGATCCAACCCCCTTCCCATGAAAAATATCGATTTTAAGAAGCTGCTCCCGTACCTGGCCGCCGTAGCAATTTTCGTCGTGATCACCATGGTTTATTTCAGCCCCCTGCTGGAGGGCAAAAAGATGGTGCAGAGCGACATCATCCACTTTAAGGGAATGTCGAAAGAAATCATCGACTACCGGGCAAAAACCGGTCAGGAAGCCCTGTGGACCAACTCCATGTTCGGCGGGATGCCGGCTTACCAAATATCCGTCAACTATTCGGGAAACATGGTCGGCTACCTCGACAACCTCCTTACCCTCGGCCTGCCGCATCCGGCCGGGATCGTGTTCCTCTACTTCCTGGGATTCTTCATCCTGCTACTGGCCCTGGGCGCAGATCCCTGGCTATCCATCGCCGGAGCCATCGCCTTCGCCTTCTCCTCCTATTTCTTCATCATCTTTGAAGCAGGGCATAACTCGAAAGCCCATACCATCGCCTACATGGCGCCTGTCATGGCCGGGATCATCCTGACCATGAACCGGAAATACCTCTGGGGCGGACTGCTGACCGCCATCTTCCTCTCCCTCCAGATCAAAGCCAACCACCCGCAGATCACCTACTACTTCGCCTTCATCGCCTTACTATACGGATTCTTCCGGCTGATCCAGGCCTTCCGGGAAAAACAACTCCCCTCCTTTTTCACCTCTGTCGGCGTACTCTCCATCGCCGCTCTCTTCGCTGTTCTGACCAACCTGACCAGCCTGTGGGCCACCTATGAATACGGCAAATACACGATCCGTGGCAAATCGGAGCTGACGACCGAAAAGGAGAACCGCACCTCGGGACTCGACAAGGACTATGCGACCCAATGGAGCTACGGAATCGGCGAAAGCATGACCCTGCTGGTGCCCGACTGCTACGGCGGATCGTCGTCACGGGAACTCAGCCCGAATTCGAAGGTGGCAGAAGCCATGCGCGCCAATGGCGTACCCGATGAAACAATCCGGCAGTACACCAGCCAACCCTCCGGATTTCTCTACTGGGGCCCGGAACCCTTTACCTCCGGACCGGTGTATATCGGGGCAATTGTCGTCTTCCTGTTTGTCCTGGGGTTGCTGATCGTCAAAGGACCTATGAAATGGTGGCTGCTCACCGGGACGGTTCTTTCTCTCGTTTTAGCCTGGGGTCGATACCTGATGCCGGTGACCGACTTCTTCATGCAGTATGTGCCCATGTACAATAAATTCAGGGCCGTCTCCATGACCCTGGTCATCGCCGAATTCACCATGCCGCTGCTGGGCTTCCTGGCATTGAAGGAACTCGCCGGCAGTACCCGCGCCCGCCGCGACCTCTTCCGCAGCCTGTGGATCAGCGCCGCTGTGACGGCCGGAGTGGCACTCCTGATGGCCCTTCTGCCAGAGATGTTCTTCACCTTCTCTTCTTCCAAAGACATCACGTATGAACAGCAGTACCAGTTGCCTTCCTGGTTTATGCAGGCGATCCGCGAAGAAAGGATTCGGCTGCTTCGGTTGGATGCGATCCGGTCAGCCATATTTATCCTGCTCGGGGCCGGGGTGATCGGGGCGCTCGTGTTTAAAAAACTGAAGCCGGTTTACGCTTTCCTCCTCCTTGGGGTGCTGATCCTGGCCGACATGTTCCCGGTCAACAAGCGGTACATCAACAACAGCAGTTTCTCCTCTCCTTCCCGGATGGAAACGCCCTACGAAGCGACTTCTGCCGACGAACAGATCCTGAACGACAAGCAGGACCCCGATTTCCGGGTGCTCAACCTGGCGGTCGATCCCTTCCTCGATGCCAGTACCTCGTGGTTCCACAAATCCATCGGGGGATACCACGGCGCCAAACTACGGCGGTACCAGGAGATCATCGAAGGACATATCTACCCGGAAATCAGAAGCTTTGCCCGGCGCGGCAACACCGACAGCACCCCGGTGCTGAACATGCTCAATACCCGGTACATCATCGTTCCTGCCGGCAAGGAAAACCAGGTGATGGCCTTCCCCAACCAGAAAGTCCTCGGTAATGCCTGGTTCGTCGGTGCCGTCCGGAATGCCGGCAATGCCGATGAAGAGATTGCCGCCCTGAAGAATATCCGGCCTGATTCGGTTGCCGTCGTGGCGAAGGAATTCGAAAGCCAGATTTCCGGATTCCGGGGAGGAAAAGACTCCTCCGACCGGATCGTACTTGACTCCTATTCGCCCAACGACCTGCAATACCATTACCGGTCGGCCAACGGCGGACTGG
>DAONFN010000144.1:0-7413 GCA_035403625.1 Bacteroidales bacterium | reverse complement strand
CCGGTGGTGCACCAGGTGGCCGAAGTGATCCGGGATTATGCACAGACCCATGGAATGGCGGTGTGGGACTGGTATTCGGTGATGGGCGGCCGCGATGCGATGGCCCGGTGGAAGGCGAAAAAACTCACGGACCGGAAGTATGTCCATTTTTCGGGCCGGGGCTACGCCATCCAGGGAATGCTGCTCCGGGAAGCACTCAGAGAGCAGATGGCCCGGTCGCGAACCGGTTCCGGACGATAAACAGGCAATTTGGCAGGCATGGCGGATCTGGCAGGCAATGGATCGGGGTTGGCGGGGTGGATGTTCCGCTCACTTTGGTATGACTCGGGCGATCCGTTGTTTTTCACCCAGCCGTTTTTCCTGCTCTTCCTTTTCGTGTTCTTTGCCACCCTCCTCCCCTTTGCCGGCAAACCCGCTGCGCGCAACCGGATCCTCCTGGCCTTTTCTCTCTGGTTTTATTATAAATGCTCCGGGTTGTTCGTCCTTCTGCTTATCGCAACCGGGATCCTGAACTTCCTCCTGGCGATCAGGATGGAGAAAACTGTGAAACAACAACCCCGCTGGTGGCTCATTGCGACTGGCCTGACCGTCAACCTGCTCCTGCTCGGCTCCTTTAAATACACGGCGGCGGCTTCGGCGATTGCCGGGTGGCTCCCGGGAGGTTTCAGTCTGGCGGCACTTGCCTTTCCGGCCGGGATATCCTTTTATACCTTCGTCAACCTGGGCTACCTCCTGGATGTTGCACACCGCCGCGTGCCGGCCTGCCGGTCCCTCGACCAGTATCTGGCCTTCATCACTTTTTTCCCAGCTGTCCAGATGGGGCCCATCGAGCGGGCCGGAAGTTTCATCCCGCAACTCAACCGGCCATACAATCTTTCGAAGACCGATGCCGCCGAGGGGTTCTACCTCGTTTTCACAGGCGCCGTGAAGAAGATGGTCATTGGTGATTTCGTCAACCTTCACCTGGTGACACAGGTTCTCGGTATGCCCGAACGGCATACGGGGATGGAGGTCCTGGCGGCCATTTTCGGATATTCGCTGGTCATTTACTGCGATTTCAGCGGGTACACCGACATGGCACGCGGTATCGCACGGTGGGCTGGCTTCAACCTCAGGGTCAATTTCCTTTTCCCTTACCGGGCTAAGAACATCGGGGATTTCTGGAACCGCTGGCACATTTCTCTTTCGTCGTGGCTGCGCGATTACCTCTTCCTTCCGCTTGCCTACCGGCTTTCCGGGAAAATAAAGCGGGAATACCTCATCGGGAACCGTTTCTTACGCACCGACCTGGTTTTGTTTGCTTTCTCAGCCCTGGTCACCTTCACGCTCTGCGGCGCGTGGCATGGAACAGGCTGGAATTTCCTGCTCTGGGGAATGATGCACGGAGTGGCGCTCGGACTTCAACGGGGATGGAGCTATGTAACCCGCGAACATCGCAGGCGACGGAGGCCGGGAATGCGACAGGCCGGCAAATTCATGGGAACGGTCGTGACATTTCTCTTCGTGTCGGCCGCCTGGGTCTTTTTCCGGAGTCCGACGCCGGGAGATGCCCTGGGTACGCTCAGGCAGGTTGGCGCCAATTTCTACCCGGAAGGATTGACCCTCTTCCTGCGTGCTTACTACCCGGTGCTGGCAATGATAGTTGCCGGATATCTGCTTCATTTTCTACCCATTGCCTGGCACGACCGTCTCCGCGGATCGCTGGTCAACACGGGCTGGTTTGTAAAAGCGCTGATCGCAGTGGCTATGATTGCGCTGATCGCCTGGTTCCGCAGCCAGGGGGCGCCGATGCCGATCTATATACAATTTTGAGTAATCAGTCTCCAGTCTCCAGTCTCCAGTCGGCAGTACACACCCGCACTTCACCACTCATCACTCACGGTTTATACACTACTCCGAAGTTCTTTCTTCCGTCGAGTTCGATGCGGATTGGAGCGTTAAAGCGGATGTGGCGGATGTATTCATCCTCATAGAAGGCGGGTTGGGCATTAAGAAACTCAAGGTCGTAGAACCCTTCGTTGATGAATGGGTTAATGGTGAAATACCCGACCCGGAACGAGGTGAGGTTCTGGAAAAAGTGGGTACCCTGGCTGGGATCGATCCGGTAATGGTCGAGGCCTGATTCGACGATAAGCCGGGCATTGCAGATCTGGGGCCATTTGACCGGCATTCCCAGCCAGGGGTCGCTCGATCCCCAGCGGCCGGGCCCGACGAGCACATAATAGCGCTTTTCCTGCATGAACCGGGCGTTGATCTTGTCGAGGCGTGCGGCAATATCGTGACTTTTCGACGGATCGAACGACTCGGGCCGGATATAAACGAGGTCCGAAATCCCCTTGATGATCCCATTGCCCAGCGAAGACCGGGATATCAGCAGGGTGTCTTCGGTCCGAATATCGGAGGGGTTCAGGTTGATGGATTCGTCATGGCTGGCGATGGGTCGGATCTGCAGCAGGCTGAACACCCTGGGCTGGCCTTTGGGCATGTCGAGGTTGACTGCAAACTCTATCTCGACGGCTTTTCCCATTTCACGCTGGCCGATCACCAGTACTTCATTCAGGATCTCCGCCAGGGGAAACGACCCATGGTTCAACGCCTGGGAGAAGGTGATGATCCGTTTGCCGTCTCCCATAACCCCTTCGCGGAGCTGATGGCTCTCATAATCGTAAGTGGAGGCCACCAGTCGCAGGCTGCCATCGGATTCGGCATCCTTGATGCGCAGGTTCATCAGGTTGATGGTCTCATCGGGGTCGGGTGAGAAACTTTCGGGTTTCAGGTCGAGGGCATAGAAGGTCTTCTGGGTTTCGCTCAGGGCCAGTTCGGGAGTGGAAAGCTGGAGGATCTTCTTCGGATACCTTGGGGAGAACCGGAGTCCGTTTCCCCCGTCGACAATGTATTTACCCAGGCCAAATGCTATGTTTGCAATGCCATCCTCCGGCTTCTCAGGCGCAATCGGGTAGAAATTGACGGATCTGGCCACACCGGAAATAGCCGGATAAAAGCGGTCGCCATATTGCCTGCCTGTCACCTCCTGGAGCACGATGCCCATCTTCTCTTCATCGATCATGTTCAGGGTCGCAGCCATGTAGGATTTACTGTCGCGGAAATAGGCGGAGGCATACACGCTTTTGATGGCTTCGCTGAGCTTGTCGATCATCACCCGCTCATTGAACTTGATATTGGGGATCATATAGGTGGAGTAGATCCCTGCAAATGGCTGATAATGACTATCTTCAAGCAGACTTGACGACCGGATGGCGATGGGGTTGCCGACGCAGGAGATGAAACGGTAGAGATCCTCGTGAATCCGGTAAGGAAGCCTGGATTTAACGAACCGGCCGAGGATCTCCTTGTCGCTGCGGTCGGAAAGCGCCACCTCGTACAGGTTGTTCTCCTCCATGAACTCATCGAAGATGTCTGTCCCCAGCACGACGGTGCGTGGGATGGAGATCATCACATCTTCGTATTTGTCGGTCAGCCGGTTCCGTTTGATAAGTGAATCGAGAAAGGCGAGTCCGCGGGCTTTTCCCCCGATGGATCCTTCGCCGATCCGTGCAAACTGGAAGTATTCATCATACCGGTCACGATCGAAATCGGCAATGACCCCTTTGGCTTTATTGATACGAAAAGCTGTGATGGAGTCGAAGATGTATCTTTTGGCCACATCCATATCGTTGGCAAAGTCGGTCACCGATACTTCTTTGAACAGTTCGGCGATGGGAAAGAGCGCCCTCGCATTCAGCCACTTGGAGAAATGATTCCGCTGCATGTGATAAAGCAGAGAATCGTCAGGTATCTCGAAAATCTTGTCCTGCAACGATTTAAGATCTACGGCCCGGGTGATCTCCCTTCCGTTTTTCGGATCGATGAAGATGAAATCGCCGAACGAGAAGTACTCAGTGATGTAATTTCGGAGTTCGATAGAAAGGGTTTTCGACAATTTGTTGAGGAATCCGATTTTCAGTTCCTGTGCAACGGATTCATATTCAATATCGGTCGACTGGAACAGGACCGGCATGTACTGATCCTCGGATCGGACTTTTTCCACAAATCGGATTCCGGCTGTTTTATCCGTCTGTCCTGCCCGCATGAAGCTGATATCGCTGATGATTCCCAGGAGGCTGGTCTTGTACCGTTCCCACATCCCCACAGCCTCTTCATAATTGGTTGCCAGAAGGATCTTGGTTCTCCCCCGCATCCGGAGCATCTTCTGGTGCTCATTCAACCCTTCCGACATGAAGGCTTTCGATTGTTTCAGCAGTATCTTGTATATCAATGGGAGATAACTGCTATAGAATCGGATGGAGTCCTCCACCAGTAAAATCACCTGGACTCCCTGCTGTACATCCTGATCGATGTTCATCCGGTCCTCGATCAATTTAATGATGGCGAGAAGCAGGCTGGCATTGCCGAGCCAGCAGAAGACATAATCAATGGCACTCAGGTCTTTCTGCGCCAGCTTGAGGTTCACTTCCCGGGAGAAAGGAGTCAGCACCACGATCGGGATCTTTGGATACTGTTTCTTGATCCGCATGGCGATGTCGAAGGTGTCGGTCTTTTCGATATTCAGCATGGAAATGACCAGCTCGATCCGTTTATCTTCCAGAACATCAAACGCTTCCTGCTCCGAAGTCACTTTGATGAACTGGGGCGGATAACGAAGGTTGAGCGAGACATACTCCATGAAAATGGTTTCGTCAATCCTCCCGTCCTCCTCCAGCATAAAAGCATCGTACGTACTGGAAATCAGCAAAATCTGATAAATCCTCCGCTTCATCATGAGGTTGAAGGAGGTATCGATGAAATAATATTTCCTGGGATTGAGTGCGTTCTGGGTTTCAGGCATGGTCGGACACTTTATTACAGTCAAAAATAGCAATCTTTTGCCACGCCTTCTGGACCAAAAAGAAAAAACCCGGGTGAAAAGCGATGCCTTTCACCCGGGTTGATACGGACCGTGGCAGTATTAACGGGTTTTCACCAGTTTAAATATCTCGCCATAGCCGTCAGCTGCCACTTTTACGAAGTAGAGCCCTTCCGGCAAGTCGTTGACATGGAACGGATGACTTCTTTCTTCTCTCATCTCCCCGGTCATTACTTTGTCACCGCGCATTCCATAGATTTCGACATGCACGTTTTCGAACGTCCGGCCACCGGTTTGTTCCAGCGTGAAGGTACCGTTTGTCGGGTTCGGATAGATCCGGAACCCGCTCTTATCCGATGGTTCAACCGGAGTTACGGTTTGTTCACCCGGAGTGCTCATAACAATGGTGGAGGCCTTCTGTCCGCAATACACATTGGAAATATAACCATGCATGTAGCTTCCTGGCATGGCCCTGGTCCCTGGCAGGTAACGGATATTCTTACCGGCGATCATCGTAGCATTGCCGTCAGGATAAACGGTAAAAGTCGAACCGTTCCCGGCCACAATCATGGTTTGCGAAGAGTTGTAACACATGGTTTCTCCGCCATCCACACTGCCGATAACCGTGATGTTCGTCGACACTCCCGACACGGTCATGACGACAAAGCTTGAAGTGGCCGGATTGTTGGTAGCGCATGGCAGGTTTGAAGTCACCACACAGCTGACCTGGTCATGGTTGACCGGCGTGTAGGTGAGCGTGGACTGGTTAGTCCCCATGCTGACTCCGTTTACCATCCACTGGTACACAGGGCTGGTTCCACCGTTGGTTACTGTCGCCGTGTAGGTTACCGCCGTTCCGGCAATAACGGGATTCGCCGAAGCAGAAATGGAGACACTAACCGGCAGAACAGGATTGATCTCGATGTGTACGCAATTATACATATGATTGATACAGTGTGTAGTAGTGTTCTCCGCAAGAACCCAATACCAGCCGGCCAGCGTTTGTAAACCAAAACTGATCGGTCCACCCGTACCATGGATGGGGCCCGTCATCGGAATAATACCTGTGTATAATGAGTAATCCACCCCCACCTGGGATCCGGCTAATCCAACCAACATACCGGAGCCTCCTTCACAATAACTTCCGCTCCCCGTTCCTGAAAACACCGTGGGCAGGGGGTGGATGGTTACAGTCACGGACTGAACATTGCTGGTACAACCTGCTGAAGTTGTCGCCTTGATGTAATAGGTTCCGGAACCGGCAGTCGTCGGGGTTGTCATCGGAATTGTGGCTGCGGCATCTTTCCAATAGGTCAGCGTCGCTCCAAACAAGGAGCTTCCTGCCGTCACTGCCGGTGCCGTAAGGTCTACCCTGCCAGGTGAGCAGGCCGATTGCGGGTTTGTCACGAGAACCGGTTTCGGGTTGACTGTAATGGTGAAGCTCTTAGGATCACCGCTACAGGAGGCACCCCCGTAAGAATAGGACGGTGTCACAGTGATGGTAGCCACGATGGGTGCCGAGCCGGGGTTCACCGCAGTAAAGGAACCGATGTTTTCCGTTCCGGTTGCAGCCAGGCCAATTCCCGGTTGGTTGTTTGTCCAGGTGTAGCTCGTGGATCCACCTGTGTTGGAAGTGGTGAAAACAATATCAGATGTGATGGATCCATTGCAGACCACCTGGTTGGACGGCTGGTTGACCTGTCCGGCCGGGTTCACGGAAACAGTCGCACAAGATGATGTTATCGGCTGGCAGTGAGGATTGACAGAGGTAACTTCGCACCGGTAGTAGCGATTTACCGTCAAGGAGGTAGTCGTATAGGAAGCACTTGTTGCTCCCGGGATATTTGAAAATCCGGTCGAACAACTGATCTCTGAAACCTGCCATTGGTAGTGAACCGGACTGGTGCCTGGGTTAACGGTGATGGATAGCGACCAGGTGCCATCCTTGCATACGACTCCACTTGAAGGAGGAGTTATAATGACAGGACAGCTATAAAGATAGGTCACGTAAACCATTGCAGGATCTGACAGGTTCGTTGCCACTTCGGTCAGCACATAAGGGATAGGTGCCGGATCAAGTGTGAAGCCTGCTTGCGGGGTAAACGTCAGGATCCCGGTCAGCGGGTTATAGGTCCATGTGCCTTCACCGGTGACCACCATCGTGGTCTGGATACCAGGTGTGGCTGGATCCAGATCGACGGTCACCAGAGACGGTATCGGAGTACTTGCATCGCCCAGCAGGTCATTGGCCAGTATGTTCAGACTGACGCTGTTGCCCACAATGTTTCCGCTACTGGTGTCATCGTTTGCAATCGGGGGAATCTCAACATAGGTCACAGTCACCGTCGCCGGATCGGTCAGGCCCGTCAGGGTCTCGGTCAGGATATAAGTCACCGGAGTCGGATCGGTCGTAAATCCCGGGTTCGGATCAAACGTAAGGTTGCCCGTCAGCCGATCGTACATCCAGGTACCTTGGCCCGGAACCGTGATCACGTTGCCCGTGATCGTGCTGCCCGATGGCAGTCCGGTGGTCGTCAGCGTCACTGTCG
>DAONFN010000143.1:0-7479 GCA_035403625.1 Bacteroidales bacterium | reverse complement strand
GGTTGCACGGCAATCGTCTTTGTTTTGGATTCGCTGCACAGGTAAACATTGGTGTAGGAATAGGCGATCGTCTTCAGCCCGGTTCCGGCAGCAGCGGGATCGAATGTTCCGGCGAGGGCATTCACCCCGGGACCGGACCAGACACCTCCCAACGGAAGGCCGCCCTTCAGTTTGAAAGGCTTTGCGCCGATTATGGTAACGGTATCAAAACAGGATACGAAAGAAACTACAGGGGCTGGTTTCTCCACCATGAGCACCTCGGCTGAAATTGCCGGGTTGCCCGTTACACATGCCAGATTCGACACAATCTCACAACGAACGAGGTCATGGTTTACCGGATAATAGCTAAAAACAGGGAGGCCGCCTCCCGCATTGGCTCCGTTCACTTTCCATTGATAAGTCGGTGTAGTCCCTCCATTGACAGGCGAGGCTGTAAATGTAACCAGGGAGCCCTGACAGAAGGGATTCGGGTCGGTTACAACGGTTGCTCCGGCCGGAAGTGTCGGAATCCCAGTCAGTGTGAGGGCATTTGATGTTGCAGGATTTCCGGCAGCACAAACTTCGGATGATGACAATACACAGGTTACGATATCCCCGGAGAGCGGATAGCAGGTCAGGACTGAACTATTTGTCCCGAAATTACCTCCATTCAGTTTCCATTGAAATGCAGGTATCATGCCTCCGTTGACCGGAGTGGCTGTAATGGTAACTGTGCTCCCTGTACAGAAAGTGGTTGAAGGCGTCGAGATTGAAATGCTCACCGGAAGATTCGGTGATACGATCATCACAGCCGGGTTGCCGGTAGCAGGATTACCTGTTGTGCAGATTTCGGATGATGTGAGCAGGCAGGTCACCACATCGTTATTGGCGGGGATGTAGCTGAATGTCGGGTTGTTGGTGCCGGAAACAATCCCATTTACTGTCCATTGATATGCCGGTGTGAGTCCTCCGTTGACAGGGGCGGCAGTAAAGGTCACAGCAGTACCTGAGCAAACGGGATTCGAAGATGCAGCAACAGAAACGGCTACCGGCAGGTTCGGATTTACATGGACCAGGATTGTATTGCTGGTGGCTGGATTACCGGTAGCACACGCTTCAGAAGAGGTGAGTACGCAGGTCACAACGTCGTTATCCGTTGGAATATAGGTGAAACCCGGGCTGTTTGTCCCGGCATTGCTACCATTGACCTTCCAGGTGTAAACGGGGGAAGAGCCTCCATTTGAAGCTGACGCCGAGAATACGGCTGAGGTCCCGCTGCAAACTGTACTTGACGGAGTGGAAACGGAAATGTTGACGGGCAAGGATTGATTGACCGACATGGTTATCGGGTTGCTTTCCGCCGGGTTTCCCGTAACACACGCCTGTGAGGAAGTGAGGATACAGGAGATAATATCGTTGTCATTGGGGGTAAAAGTAAATACCGGATTGTCCTGACCGGAATTTGTGCCATTGACCTTCCATTGATAGTGCGGCGTTGCTCCTCCGTTGGACGGTGTAGCTGTAAAGGTAACGGAAGTGCCGCTGCACACGGGATTGGAGGAGGCAACGACGGAAACACCTGCGGGCAGGTATGGGTTTACGATCACGTAAAAATCGGTTTCATCTCCATAGCAAGGTGCCGCATAGGGAACTACATGATAAATTACGGTCTCAGGCTCTGTGCCTCCATTGACGAGCGTTTGATGGATGGGATTGACATTGTCAGGGAAAAAACCGCTGACCAGCGGAGAGGTTGCACTGGCGGTATAGTCGAACGACGCCGTCGGACTGGAAGCCTGAAGCAGAATATCCGTTTGTTCGCCGCTGCATATTGTGAACGTGTTGGTGGTATTGGTAACCTGAGCCGGCAGAATGCTGTTAATTAAAATGCCATTGGAAGCCGGTCCGAAGGCTCCGAACCCACAGGCTGTTGAGTTGCCTCTCACCTTTAACCACTTCTGACCGGGCGGATAGTTCGAAAAGTCAATGCTGATGGTTGTTCCCATGTTCACCACATCCATAAGGACGTTGCCCCCTGCATCCGACAGCACCCAGTTGTAGGTATTCGGAGTTGCGCCCGGCAGCGGATCCGGTTGAACGGTATAGGATTCCGTACTGTACAAACAGGGCTGAAGGGAACCAAGGATATTCACAGCAGCCCCTGGTGTACGCACGATTGTGAAACTCCCGAGATTCTGATTGGTGCTTTCAGAATACCACCAGGTGTTCACGGTGTTGCTTTGTCCGAGTCCCCAATTGCTACCGCCATCCCAGGCATGGCAACCGGTGGAAGGCAAGACACTGTAACAGCCATCGAATTGGGCTACTCCGCCCCACCATGACAATTTGGTATCATCCCAATACATGGCAATGGGTGGACCGGATGGTCTGACCAACTGGACAATAAAACCGTTCAGGTTGCTCCAAACACTGAACAGGGCAACGTTAGTCAGGCCGTTCACATAGGAGATACTGATCCCGACGACAGCACCGGATGGAACGGCGACCCCCAATCCGTTCAGGCCATTCCAGATGATTGTGTTGGTTCCCGCTGCGACCGGTTCGGTCAGGGTGACATCTTCAGGCTGGTGGCCCGGTAAGGGGTTAACCTCTATTTCGATGTTTACGACCCCGGTTTTATTGGCCGAAAAATTGAGCATGACCGATCCGTCACATTGGGGTGTGACAACCACTCCATTCTGTATCGTACCATTGGTTCCGGTCGGGAATTGATTTACATCCGGATCGCAGAAGAAAATTTTATACTGCGGATAATTATCATGGCTGTTTCGCGACATGCGGCTGGTGTCAAAAAGCGCTGGCGGTGGATACAACCCGTTGCTGTTTGCACTCATGCCAATACCGCCAGGTACCATGTGGTTAAAATTGATCGAGGTAACCACGGAGTCATCCGAATAGACAAATAGGGTTGCAAGGAACGGATTGGGGGTAATGCCCGGACCTATCCCGGTTTCAATGTTCCAGTATTTGGCCCAGAGCCGGCCATCGATGGCTGCCAGCGGGGTGACGGCCGTATCGATGACCGACACATCAAATCTTTTTAGATCTGGTCCCATATCGAACTCAATGCTGTAATCACCCGGAATGCCTGGCGCAAATGTTAGCGCATTATACCCATGCACATTCACTACATCCGGGCCGGCAATGGCCTGGCTGTAATATTTTATATAACCCGGTGCGTTGAGACTGATCACTTTAGGCCCAAAAACCACGGTCCCGTTTTTCGTTATTCTAAATTTCAGGCTGGTGTACCCGAATCCCAGATAGATCTTTTCCGAAGCACTGGCCACCCTGACAAATATTTTATGATCGTCGTCACAGCCCGGGGTTGCAAAACATGGCGGCCATGCCGGATCTTGAAAGAAAAGGTATGCCAGTTTGGTTGTATCCGGACTCAACTGCTTCGACCCTTCGCCGAAAACGGTAACGATCGGAAAGAAAAGCAAAAAGATACAACTCGACAACAGATAGACGGACCTCATTCGGAAAAAGATCGAAAATCTATTTTAATGTAAAGATAACCTAATTCGTTTCATTCAGCTAACATTACTGGCGTTGAGTTGCAGATACAAAAATTTCAACTGAATGGCCGCATACACGAGAAGAGCGCGACATACCTGCCGCGCTCTTCTCGTGTATTATACTGAATCTAAATCAGCTTTAACGGATCTGGCCGGTTTAGCCTCTTTTCCTTAAAAGAAAGAATGTGCCGAAACCAACCAGGGCCAGACCCATAATGATCAAACCCCATTCGGTGAGGGTAGGAACGGCTGCTGCACACCAGGTGGAAGGATCGCCTACAGGAGCGGTTGTTACCGTGGCCATGTAGTTGGTCCCCATGCCATCTCCCAGATAATAATAGCTACCCACAATAAACCAGTAAGTTCCGGCGGGCAGAGTGGCAGAAATGGAGGTCACTCCGGGGGTTCCGGGGTATGCATACTGGTAGGTCGGCAGTTCTTCACAATCATTCCCTATGATCCACATCTGGGTGTAAATATCCGTGTAAACCGAGAAATACACCGTGGTCGTTGCGGTCAGGGTCATCGAGTACCAGTCGAGATCCGTGTTGGCGGAGCCCTCGTACAGATATGTATTGATATTACCGCAGTAAGTTTGTCCAATGGTGATAGGAGTGAAAGCCGGTGTCGTCGACATAAAGCACCCACCGTTGGTCACATCCTCTCCGTCATCCATAATATAGGGTTCTCCTTCAGGTGTTGCACAGGGGTTACAAACAATGGAGAGCGGAGCAGCGGCCGGGGGATTGGCATTGCCACCCGGAACCAGGCGGCTGGGTTTGATAGCGGCCTGTGATAACATTGCAAGGCTGATGAAAATCAGCACAAAAATCATGGTAATTTTTTTCATAGAGAGGGGTTTTTAGTGGATGATCGGGACGGAAGATGCTAAAAGTGGGATAAAGATAGGGAAAGTTTTATATAATGGAACATGTACCGGTAAATATTTTTTTAAAGGAGGCGATTGACGGGCTATTATCCCGTCGATTAATGGGAAATACTACATTTGCAAGATGAAAGTGTTACTGATTTGCACCGGAAATTCCTGCAGAAGTCAAATGGCTGAGGGAATTTTGCGGGCGATGGACCCGTCGCTGAAAGTTTTTTCTGCCGGCACCCGTCCGGAGGTCCGCGTCAATCCCTATGCGATAGCGGTTATGAAGGAGATCGGAATTGATATCTCCGATCAGACGCCCAAAAATGTCGAACTCTTCATCCAGGAAACCTTTGATTATGTGATCACCGTATGCGGCGGTGCTAAGGAATCCTGCCCGGTTTTCACGGGAAAGGTCCTTCACCGCTTGCACATCGGCTTCGATGACCCGGCAGAAGCCCGGGGAACGGAGGAGGAAATCATTCAGGTTTACAGGAGAGTGCGGGATGAGATCAGGGAAGGTTTTGGTCGGTTCTACGTGTCACTTGTTACGCGTCACTGAAAAAACATCCGCCCCGTTTTCCTTCACTATTTGCATGGCGGACTGGTTTTGCATGATCGCGCCACCCCAGTAATTGAGATCGTATGCATGCGGAGTCTCGAACCAGCTTTCGAGGTTCATGGCGATGTGCAGCGTGGCTGTATCCCCTGCCGGGACGGTAATGGATGATCCCGGGAGCGAAACCCTGAACCAGTTCTGGACAAACGTATAAATGGAGTCGGTGTTGAACCCGGCGCCGTGATAAAGTTGACCGATGCCCAGGTGCAGGTTGAAAGGCTGCTCGATCCCGGTGGTATCTTTCCATTTCCCGTCGAACATCAGGTAATGATAGCCTCCCCCCAGCACTTCCGGCCACGCCATTATAACTTCGGGAGGATTGACATACATGTTTGAGATGTTCTTCTCCCCCCGGATCCCGAAAATGAAACTGACCGAATCGTATAGGGCCGGAGGTAACGGATCGAAAAACCGAAGTGTCTTGGTGGATGGGATATCCTCGTCGATGTAAAAAATATCCTGCCAGTCACCGATCACATGGGCGGGCCCCTCTTTCGGGTACAGGGTAATATCGGAGATGAAATATTTCAGTCCGGAAACCTGGTAAGGGTTCCCGGCCGCATTCGTGTAGATCCATTGGTTTTCCTGCAGGGTCTGGCCGTTAACACGATGATCGACAATGAATTTCAGCCTTCCGGTATCTTTCAGTACAGGCTGATTCGGATCTTTGTGACACGAAATCACCAACAGCATAAGAAGGAAAGAGATAACCCGGAGGTGGTGGCGATAGGGCACGGTGAGGCGGTTCAATCGTACTTCAAAGTTATTGTAAATTGAAACACGCGACCCGGATCATACAATTTTTCCGTTGAACCGACGATCCGGCGGTTCAGGTGCTCATAATAGGGCGAATCGAAGAGATTGGTGACGGCAACCGACAGGATGGCGAAGCGGCAGGGAGAGTAGGTGACGCCAGCCCCAACTGTTACAAATCCAGGGGTTGCAGATTCGCGGTATGCCTGTGAAACCCGGTTCTGAGCAGCGACGAGCCGCAGCGTAACAGTCGGAATCAGGTTGCCATGCAGGAAACGGTACCCGGCCCGGAGAGTTCCTTCGAGTGGCGGAATCTCGGCGAGGGGATCGTTTTTGATGGTTTCCTCACCGGTAACCTGCCCGCTGGTCAGGAGGTAGCGTGTCGCCTCCGGAAGGCTTCCCCAGGTTGCGGCTGCGGTGATCTGAAGGTCCCATTTCTCGGAGGATGGCGATCGGTAAGAGAGTTCGAACCCCCGCAGCAACGCAAGACCGGCATTTGAGAATTGTTTCACCCCCGGGGCCCCCTGGGTCGATGGTTTGATCACCGAAGGGGGAACGACGACACCGTGGATATACCCGCAGATGACAGAGAAAAAGCCCCCTGCCGAGAAGGTGCCGATGGGGGCCCCTGCAGCCTCCAATCCCGCATCGGCCTGGTAGTTGTGTTCAGGATGGAGCTGAGGATTCCCGAGATAGTCGTACGAGTCGAACCGGACCGGCATCAGGCGGATAAACCGTTCAAGCAGCGAAGGGTTCCGCGTCCCTTTCCCCATGGCAGCACGGAAGGTGAGCCTGTTGGTCAGCTCTTTTTTTACCCCCACGCTGAAACTCATGGTCAGAAAAGTTGACCGTTGATCACCGAAATACTCCTTTTCGCCCGCGATCAGCCGGAAAGTGTCACCGGAAGTAGCCCGGTTGAGGTCGGCGCGGAGGGCAGCCGTCAGACCCCACCCGTTTAAATCAAGGGAATACTCCCCGTAGCACCCTGAATTCAGGATACGTGCATCATCCCAAACATGGGTGTGCTTTACCGATACGAAGGTGTCGCCCGCCATGATCATCTTCATGGTCATGACTTTCTCCCCGTCTTTTTGCACATAACCGATATCGAAACCGGCTGTAAGCCTGCCCTGGCCGGCATTGAAGGATCCGGCTGCTCTCAATCCGGCGGTATAGGCGTCGACCGTCGTCACGGCCTGCATGGTAGCGGCCGTCGGTTTTCTCAGGTTGTCCATCACATGATGAACATGGGAGCCGTACGCGCCGACATCGATTCCAGTCAGGTGTTTTCCGAGTGGTTTTGCGTTATACTGTACGATGGCCAGGTGGGTCTGGTCGATCTTTTCATCCATCGGTAATGCCGGGAACCGGGCATCTTCGCCCTGGTTGAAAAAATAACCGACCCGGAAGGTGTGATCGTTACCGATCTTCCAACCCAATCCCGCATCACCGTAAGCTTTGCGGAACGATGCCGGAACAACCCGGCCATCGCCGGAGCGGTAACTGCCATAACCGATAAAACCACCTCCGGCCCGGAAGAAGATCCGCCGGTTCCCCCCGCTGACGCTGATATATTCGCGCTGGCCGTTCCAGTTGGTCTCGAAGCCGTAAAGGGCCTTTGTGCTAATCCCCGGGTGGGAACGGGGTTCAGGCATCCGGACTGCAATATTCACCACGGCGCCGAGTACCGGGCCATATTTAAGTACATAAGG
>DAONFN010000142.1:0-7490 GCA_035403625.1 Bacteroidales bacterium | reverse complement strand
GACGCTGAAACTGGTGAAGACCCGGTAGGATCCGAAAAGGGAATCCTTGAATAACAGGGAGGGTTGGCAAAGGCCGGCCTTCCCTTTTTTCATTATCCCCCAGGGACACTGCACAGATTTGAGTTTTTCTAATGCCGGACAGAAAAAAATTGAAAACAATCAATTTTCATTTTCGGTATAAAAGATTTCTCATTTGTTAGGGTGCTTCTGGAGCTGCTTTGTCATCCATTCCGATAGTATGTTGTAGTAAAATGGTTTACAAGGCCAGTTCATTGGCAGCCTAATATTGTGTCGGAAAAATAAATCCCGTAACTTAGAGTAACGATTCCGGAATGTTGCCCGGAAAATCCTCGTAAGAGGAATCAAAATACTCAACTATTGTTCATTAATATATTGAATATCAGAAAAATGCTGAATTGGTGGTAGATTGAGTTCAGGATGTGTTTGCTGTTGGATAATGCCTGGATTTTCTATCGATTTTTCGCCCTTACAACCACTCATCCACCATCCGTCGTCCGACGGGATGAAAGGGAGAAAAAAAAATCAGTAAATTTTTCTAAATGTTGGGATCAGTCATTGGATTGATAATGGTGGATAATACTTATTATTTGTTATGGAAAACCGGAAAGAAATTTCCGGGTGGTTTTCGCATTTATCACAGTATCAGGAGGGATTTTAGCCTGTCCGGCGTGCAACTTGTCCGACAGGAATTCCGTATACGTTGATCAGTCAATGTTTTTAAAGAATCAACCACCGATGACCAGTCCGAATCTCTGTTTAGAAATCGAAGTGTCGAAGAAAATAAACCCGGAATCGATTATGAAGAAATTTGATACGCTCTTCTCACGACCCGTCCTGCTGACCGTCCTATGCGCTGCAATGGTCTTCCTGGGCCAGAAAGCGGGCCTTTCTGCCACGGTTACCTCAACCACCACAGGTGGAACCTGGAGCACAGGTGCTACGTGGGTTGGAGGAACTGTCCCCGGAACCAGCGATTCGGTTATCATCGCCACTACCGGGACCAATGCTGTGACTATTTCGGCTAATGTTACCCAACTCTCGGCAGGCTCTGTAACCGTTCTCAACGGAGCTACCCTGACCACTACCGGCGGAAACATCACATTTGGTGCTTTGATCATTCAGAGCGGAGGTACTGTGACCATGCGGCGATCGATGACGGTCAGAAGAACTTCAACGATTTCGGGAACCATCAACTTTGGTTCGACATCCACCCTTCAGCGCACGATGACATTTACCGGAGCCGTGACCCTGAACAGCGGATCCACCTGGAATGAAACCACCACGGGAACCGCTGCGGCGTTCAGTTTCGCCAGCAGTTTCACCAACAATGCAGGCAGTTTTACCTCTCAGAATACAGCTCATAATTTCACCGGGTCCGGAACCCTGGATGGATCGACGGCCACCGCGTTTCCGACCATGACTTTCACCGGAAATTATACCAACGAAGGAACACTGACAGCAACAACCAATCTGACCGTCACAGGTGCCGCGATCCGGTTGACGAATAATGGCACCATCAATGCATCAGCGGCTTTATCCGGAACGGGAGGCGTGACCCAGGGAAGTACCGGGACGCTCAACCTGGGAGGGACATCGACCATTACAACTCTAATCGCAACAGCTACGGGTAATACGGTCAACTATACAGGTGCTACTCAGACCTTGAAAGTGGTTGCATATCATCATCTTACGCTGAGTGGTTCCGGCCAGACTTTTGGCACTATTACCACGGTCGGAGGGGACCTCACCCTTTCCGGATCGGCCACTGCCACCACCGGTGCTGCCTTGACGGTTTCGGGAAACCTGAATGTCGGCAATGGGACTACGTTCACTACCGGGACAACCAATACCTGGATCCTATCGGTTGGCGGGAATACTACTCTGGACGGTACGCTGACCCTGGCCAATACAGGCACCAAGACCTTCAGCGGAGATGTGACCGTTGGGTCGAACGGAAAGTGGAATGAGACAGGTGCTGCTTTGATCAACATCGGGGGATCCCTGCAAAACGATGGCACCTTTACCTCCAGCACCGGAAACCATACTTTCAGCGGAACTTCCATGACCATTGGCGGAGGCAATACGGTGACAATCGCTACCGTGAACATTACCGGCACGTATACAAACACAGGCACCCTGACTGTCGGGACTGCTTTGGATGGGGCGGGTGGCGCCCTGACCATGGCAACAAATTCCACCCTGAATCTGGGAGGATCGTCTGCCCTCACCAATCTGGATGCCTCCACGAATGTTCCGAATACTGTCAGTTATACCGGGACGTCACAAACCATTCATTCAAATAATTACAGTAATCTGACCCTGGATGGGAGCGGAACAAAAACGATGACATCGGGGACCGCGACCATTTCCGGGACCCTTACGATTGTATCCGGAGTTCAGGCCGCGCTGGCGGCAGGGTCCAACACAACCGCCAATGCCCTTTATCTGGCTGATATAGGACAACCGGCAGGTACATTCGGAAGCACCAGTTCGTCAGCCAGTTACAAGACGAACACATTTTTCACTGCCTCTACAGGAATCGTTACCGTCAGTCAAGCCTCCTGTACCGCCGGAACCTGGTTGGGGCTGGTCAGCACGGACTGGAACAATGCGTCCAACTGGTGTGGTGGAGTGCCCACAGCTTCAACGGATGTGGTGATTCTTTCCGGGGGGAACCAACCCGCCATCGGAAGCGCCGGTGCTGTGTGTCGCAATATTGCCATCAGCAGCGGAGCCACCCTGACCATGGGGGGTGCGTACAACCTGGTGGTCGGTGGCAACTGGACCAATAACGGCACGTTTACGCCATCCACCAGTACGGTGGCCTTTAATGGGACAACCCAGTCCATCGGCGGTTCAACCGCAGCATCGTTTTACAATCTTTCAATCGCAACCAGTGCCCAGGTGACAACAAATGTGAACACTACGATAGGAGGGGCTCTCAATTCGACTTCCGGATCGGCGTTTACTGTTGCTGCTTCCAATACGTTGAGTGTATCCGGGAACACTATAGTCGGAGGTGCGCTTACATTAGCCGGAACTGCGGCCAAGACCTTTTCAGGTAATGTAACCATCAATGACGGAGGGATTTGGAACGAAACCGGTATAGCTTCGATCGGATTCGGGGGTAATCTGCAAAATGACGGAACCTTCACCGCCAGTACCGGTACCCATACCTTCAGTGGCACTACCAAGACCATCGGGGGAAATGACCTTATCAGCATTCCGACGGTCACGTTTACCGGAGCGTACACCAATACGGGACTCCTAGAGGTGGCAACGGCGCTGACCGTAACCGGTGTGACCCTTACCAATAACGGAACCATCACAGCCACAACAGCTTTGTCGGGTACCGGGGGAGTAGCCCAGGGAAACGATGCCGTCCTGAATATCGGGGGGACCTCATCCATCACCACCCTCACCGCCATAGCCACCGGGAACACTGTCAATTATACCGCCAATGGGGCACAGACGGTTCATTCGAACAATTATTATAACCTGAACCTGGGAACGGCGGGGGCAAAGACCCTTCAAACGGGAACCACGACGATCAGTGGCAGTCTGGGGCTGAATGGTACCGCGACGGCCACTACCGTCGGGGTGCTGACGATATCAGGGGATTTGGTGGTTGGCCCAAGCACCACTTTCACCACCGGGGCCACCAACACCTGGACGTTGTCGGTCGGCGGGAATACCGTGGTCAGCGGCACCCTGACCCTGGCGAATACCGGGGCAAAAACCTTCAGCGGGGATGTTACGGTAAATGCTTCGGGAGTATGGAGCGAAACCGGGGTGGCTACCATCACGATTGCAGGTAGTCTGCAGAACGACGGCACCTTCACTGCCAGTACCGGAACCCATACCTTCAGCGGGGCCTCGCAGACCATTGGTGGAAATAACACCCTAACCATTGCCAATGCTGCAATAACCGGGACCTATACGAATACGGGAGTTTTAACGGTTGGCACCGCTTTGACCGGATCCGGAACACTTATGCAGGGGGCGAATACCTTCCTGAATATCGGTGGTACATCGACTATAACCGGCCTGAATGCCACTGCCAACCCGCCGAATACGGTAACCTACAATGGTACCACACAGAGCATTAAAGCGGTGAATTACAGTAATCTCATACTGGGGGGGACAAGCGGGACCAAGACCTTTCAGGCCACTACGTCCATCAGCGGAAGTCTTTCGGTACTGACCGGGGTCATGGCCGGGATGAATGGATATAATGCCACGGTCCAGTCACTCTACCTGGGCGGAGTCGGCCGTTCCAGCGGAACCTGGGGCGGAACGGGGTCAGGGGCCACCAATATTAATAGTACTTTCTTTGTAACAGCCTCCGGAGTGGTCAACGTATCTTCCTGTGCGGGGATATGGACCGGGGCAACCAGTACCGACTGGAATGTAGCCACGAACTGGTGCGATGGGAATATTCCGACCTCGACCACCGATGTCAACATTCCGCCGGCGACCAATTCCCCCACCATCGGGGCAGCCGGAGGCGTTTGCAGGAATATCACCCTGACATCCGGGGCAACCCTTATCATTTCCGGTTCCAATACCCTGACGGTGAACGGTGACTGGACCAACAACGGGGGCACTCTTACGCGAAATACAAGTTCCGTGATCTTCAGTGGAACAAACCAAACGATCGGAGGAACGAGTGCCACCACTTTTTATAACCTGGAGATGGGCAATTCAGGAACCAAGACTTTATCAATTTACCCAACCATTGCCGGGAACCTGACATTATCGGGATCAGCGACGATCAAGCCGGCAGCGGCACTTGCCGTTACCGGAACTACGATCCTGAGTGGTACCTGCCGGTTTACCCTGGGAGCGGCCAATCTGTTAAATTCGACTCCTGTCCAGATGAATGGGGGTACGTTTGAAACCGGATCTTCGACCGGTTATGCAGAGACTGTTGGGACCCTGACCTTGACGGAGAACTCGACGCTTAGTCTCGGCACCGGATCGCATGCACTGAATTTTGCTGCCAGTAATGGAACAAACTGGACTGCCGGGAAAAGCCTCACGATCATGAACTGGTTCGGTACATCCGGTACATCCGGTACATCCGGAAAAGTTTATTTCGGTAGCTCGACCAGCGGGCTTACCGCCTCTCAATTAAATCAAATCACTTTCCGGATCGGGTCAGGAAATTACCAGGCCACGATCCTGTCCACCGGGGAGGTAGTTCCTCTATGCGCTTCCTACGCATTGACTTCCACGACTGCCATCACCCCATGTAACGCCACCTATTCCGTCATCACCCTGACCTCCAATCCCGTCGATCTTCCGGCAGCTACCTACCGGGTCACCTATAATCTTACGGGAGCCAATACTGCCAGCGGTGTACTTGGATCTATGGTAGTTACCACGGCCGGGACAGGAACCTTTATTACCCAGGCCTTGCCGAATGCAGGAGAAACCACTATTACGGTTACCAGTCTCTTTACCGGTTTTTGTTCCACCACCATCAGTGCAAACAATACAGCGACCATTTCGTTGCATAAGCTTCTGGGAACCACCTCATCGACGACTGTTGATACCTATTGCGCGGTTGACGGTACGGCTACCGTGAATCCAGCGGAAGGTTCCGGGAGCTATGCCTATCAATGGTCAAACGGTGGTACAACCCAGACCATTACGGGTCTCAGTGCCGGCATTTACCCGGTAACCGTGACCGATAATACGTACGGTTGCACTGCAACTTTTTCGGTCCCGGTTTCCACCACTTATAATAATGTATGCCCGGGGAAAGACGGGGACATTACCTATTCGGCAGGCGGAGTAGTCAACACTTATTATCCCGGGAATACTGTAGCCGCGGGATCCAGCACGATAACCCTGGGGACTGCCCGGGGTTCAGCGACCGCTTTTTCCTCCGGTGATCTTGCCCTGATCATTCAGATGCAGGGAGCCGATATAATTTCGGCCAACACCAGTGCATACGGACAGGTTTCCAATGTTGTGGCCGGTACTTATGAGTATGCGAAAGTGAGTTCCTATTCCGGAGGAGTGCTTACCCTGTCATCCAACCTGGTAAATGGTTATACCAATGATCTTTCAGGCCGGAAAACCTTCCAGGTCATCCGTGTCCCTCAGTTCAACACACTGACTCTATCCAGCAACATTTATGCACTTGACTGGAATGGGCAGACAGGAGGCGTTGTAGCCATTGATGTGGCTAGAAGTCTTTCGCTGGCAGGGTACACGATCTCAGCTGACGGGAAAGGATTCAGGGGAGGGGCGTGCGTGGTAAGCCGTATTGCTCAGGGGCCGTTGCCGATTTATTCCGATTTTGTTTTTGCCAACAGTATCCTGGGGCATGGGACCAAAGGCGAAGGCGTTGCAGGTACCCCCGATAACCTATGGTATAATTCATCCGTTGTTGCCAATACCTATTGTCTCTATCCCACTGGGCAAAGGGGAATGGGGGCTGCCGGAAATGCAGGGGGAGGTGGAAACGACCCGGCCTCAGGCCTCGACAACGGAGATAATGCCGGGGGAGGTGGCGGTTCAAACCTGGCTGCCGGTGGTAAAGGAGGAAATTCGTGGCAATCGAACCTGCCGACTGGCGGGAATGGGGGATATGCGTTATCGGGTGCACCGACCAAGATTTATTTGGGTGGGGGCGGAGGTTCCGGAACTGCCAACAATTATGCACTTGGACATGGAGGCACCGGAGGTGGAATTGTCATTGTTCATGCCGGGACAATTGCAGACGGGGGCACATTGACTGCCAACGGAAGCGATGGGATTCAGGTTCTGATTCCTCCTGCCGGAGATTCTTATGGTGACGGGAATGATGGCGGTGGTGGCGGAGGCGGTGGCGGAACCATCATCGTGACGGCCAATACCGGCTTGAACCTGATCACCGGATCGGTCAATGGCGGTCAGGGAGCCAACACGTGGGAAGTTTCCACCGGTGGAACGACCTACCCGGGGAATCATCATGGCCCGGGAGGTGGAGGTAGCGGAGGCGTGGTATATCGCAATTTTACCACATCCACGGCTAGTGTATCCCCGGGTTTGAATGGTACATCCTGCACCGACCTCGATCCATTCGGGGCTGCCCAGGGTTCACCCGGACAAGTGAGTATGATATCTGAAAGCAACCTGACTACGACGACCTTCGGGCGGAAGTGCAAGGTGGATAATACCCCTCCGACGGTGACCTGTCCTTCGAATGTCACGGTTTGTTACGGGAACGTACCGGCTGCGATAACCACCATGACCGGTTTCAATGCCTCTGACAGCCAGTCGGGCATAAACGGTCCTCCCGCCTGTATCCGGCTTTTTGAAACCGGATCCCAGGAGGCGGGAACGATTACGAGAACTTATTATATTTTTGATAATGCTGGTAATTTTAGCACCTGTACACAAACGATAACCATCCTTCCAACCGTCAGTTATGGCACCCTCTCCAGCGGGGATGAAACGATCTGCAACGGCGGAGA
>DAONFN010000141.1:1499-7506 GCA_035403625.1 Bacteroidales bacterium | reverse complement strand
CGGCGACATCTCCATCCTGTATTATTACAACGACAACGCCCTGCGAATCCGGCCGAACGACCTGATCCGGATGGTGCCCGTGCCCTTCAGTTATTCGCATACCATCACCCCCGAAGAGCAAGCGGTGGTAGCCGTTTCCGACCTGACGCTCGCCAACGTGCCGGTCACCTTCAGCCTCCCGGGCACCAACCCCGATCTGCGCGTGGATATGCTCACCATCCGGAAGGGACGGATCCGAATCCGCACTCACCACACCTTCGCCAACGACGGGCACCTGAACGTAAGGATCGTGAATGCCACCAAGGACGGCAGCCAGTTCTCTTTCACAGTCAGCCCGGTGGTGGCCGGCAACACCGAAACCACGGTCGACCTGGCCGGTGTGAAGTTTGACCTTTCCTCCAGCCCCAACAAGGTGACTGCCGAGGTCGGAGGAGTGCTGAAACAGACGCAGACCAATCTCACCGGTCAGCAACTGGCGGCTGATTTTGAAATCCGGATCGATACGGTGGCCGAATTCCGGGGATACTTAGGGCAGCATACCTTTCCCGGCCTTCAGGACACTGTCAGTGTTAATGTATTCAACAATGCCTACACCCTCGGCAACCTGTATTTCATGGACCCCAGGGCCACCATCACCCTTTACAACTCGATCGGCATCCCGGCCAACATCACCATCGAAAAAATGGTGTCGGTCAACACCGTTTCGCAACGCACCCTCGACATTGCCGGCCGGCTGGGTGCCGGGGCTTATATTCAGGTCCCCTCTCCGCAGCCTCCGCCTGCCCCCTGGGTAGTCAGGAGCACCGAATACACCAATGAGAATACCGGCAATGCCATGTACGACTTTTTCGATGTGAAGCCCGATCATGCTGCCTTCCAGGTCACGGCGGTGGTGAACCCCAATGGTCCGGCCCTTAACTTTTTCACCGATACAAGTTCCTTCCATGCCGATATGCGGGTCAAGCTTCCGTTGTGGGGCCATTTCGATCATCTGACCTACCAGGACACCTTCGATTTCAGTCTCACCCGCCCGAAAGAGATCGAGTACCTCGAATTCCGGACCCACCTGGCCAACGGCATGCCGGTATCCGGGTCCATGCAGGTCTATTTCACGGATGAATCTTACAACCGGAAAGATTCCCTCGCCGGGAACGATCCGATCCTGATCCGCCAGGCTCCGACCGATCCCGCCACCGGATTACCTTACCCCGGCATGATGGGCATCCGCGATACTACTTATATCCTGGGATACAATCGCATACAGAATCTGGAAACGGTTAAAAAAGCGATCATTAAGGCTGTGCTGGAGTCGCCCGATAACGGGCAGATGAATGTCAGGCTCAGGGCCACCCAATTGATCAACCTGGAATTTTCAGCCAGGGCCCGCCTGCGTAAGAACATCGAAATTTCGCACTAACCCCAAACCCTGACGCACATGAGAAGATACCTGACCCCCGTTTGGGTTCTCGGATGCCTCCTGATGCAGGCGGTTTCCCCGTTACAGGCGCAGCATGACCTGGGTTTGTACAACATGAAGATGATCCCTCAGCGGATGTTCCAGAACCCTGCCTTCATCCCGCAACAAAAGTTTTACCTCGGTTTGCCTGTTCTTTCCGGGTTGCAATCGAGCTTCAGCGTTCCCTTTTCCTATAACGACCTCATCGAACGGGATGCGTACGACTCGGTCACCTTCCGGGTCGGTAATTTTCTTAAAAAGCTGGGAAACTACGACCGGTTCCGCTTATACACCGATGTGGATGTACTGACCCTGGGAACACGGATTGCGAATGGAAAATTCTACCTCGGACTCAGCATCCGGGAGCGGATCAGCCAGCACATCCGGATTCCGGAAAACCTCGGAAACCTGTTGTGGTACGGGAATGCCGCCCCCCAGCTCTTCGGCAGGTATGCGAACATTGCCCCTTCGGTCAACTTCACCGCCTTCGATGAATGGGGCGCCTCCCTATCCGGGTACGCGATGAAGGACCGGATCACCTGGGGAGTGAGGCTGAAATACCTTTCCGGCAGGTTTGACGCTTCGACGATCCGTTCGCGGTTCGACGTGTACACGGACACCTCGAATTATCACCTGTTCATGCAATCCGACTTCGAATTCCGGACCTCGGGCATCGACGATATCGACACCTACCTCGACCAGCCGGCGGGACGACTGGTGTTCCCGGGCAATCACGGCGTGGGCATCGATGTTGGGGCTACTTTCCGGGTCAACGACCACCTCGAACTCAATGCCAGCCTTCTCGACCTGGGATTTATCCGGTGGAAGTCGCGGACCATGAACATCATCAGCCACCATCCCGGGGAGATCTTCGAATTCGACGGTTTCTCGCTCCAGGATTTCATCGACATGCTCAGCAACATCAACCTCGTGGGCCAGAAGATCACCGACAGCGTCGTCGACCTTGTGGAGATCGACACGGTCTATTCCTCACCCTATACCTCCTGGCTCCCGACACGGTACAACCTAGGAGGGACCTGGTCGTTCAACGAACACCATCACCTGAACCTCCTGCTGAACGGAGTTTCGTGGCACGGCCGGCTGAGTCCGGGGTTATCGGCGTCGTGGTACTACGAGCTGCCTAAGATCCTCGGCCTGATGGTTTCCTACAACGTTTACGACCGGCGGTTCACGAATGTCGGTTTCGGATTGAGCGTGCACGCCGGTCCGATCCAGTTGTATGCGCTGACCGATAACCTGACCGGGTTGATCTTCTATCACCGTACACGGGGTTATTCCTTTCATGTCGGCCTCACCATTGCGATCCATGACAAGGAGGGGAGCGCCCCGGCACCAACCCGGGCACCCGACCCCGAAGCGACGCCGAAATGAGGAAAAAGCACTAATTTTGCGGGATGAATCCCACATCCATCGCCTTCCATCATTTCGGATGCAAAGTCAACTTCGCCGAGGCTTCGTCGCTTTCCCGGCGTTTCCAGGAAGAGGGGTACGAAATCCGCAACCACCATGAGCCGGCCGACATTTACGTGATCAGCACCTGCGTGGTTACGGCTATGGCGGAGAAGAAATGCCGTGCGGCCATCCGCCAGGCCCGAAAGAACAACCCCGGGGCGAAGATCGCGGTGATCGGCTGTTTCCCGGAGCTAAAACCAGGGGAGGTGGCCGCCATGGAGGGCGTCGACCTGGTTCTGGGCCATACCGGAAAGTTCCGGCTTCTCGAGGAGATCACGGCCATGACCAGCCCTTCCATGCAGGCTGCAGATCTTGTCCCGCATGACTACCACGGCGGGCTGGCAACCGGGGCTGTTCCGGAAGCGAAAGCCTTTTTCCCCTCCTTTTCTTATGGTGACCGTACCCGGTCGTTCCTGAAGATCCAGGACGGCTGCGACTACTTCTGTACCTACTGCGCGATTCCGCATGCACGCGGAAGGAGCCGGAGCGATACCATTGAAAATGTGCTGGTCAATGCACGGGAGATCCTCCGCCACGGCATCCGCGAGATCGTGCTGACCGGGGTGAATATCGGGGATTTCGGCCGGCAGAACGGGGAAAACTTCCTTTCGTTGATCTGCGCGCTCGACGGTATCGGGGGGATGGGGCGCATCCGGATCTCTTCCATCGAGCCCGACCTGCTGAGCGACGACATCATTGCGCATGTGGCTCATTCGGCCCATTTCCTACCCCATTTCCACCTGCCTCTCCAATCGGGTTCCAACCGGATCCTGAAAGCGATGCACCGGAAATACACCCGTGAACATTATGCTTCGCGGGTGGCCAAGATCCGGGAACTTATGCCCATGGCCTGTATTGCCGCCGATGTCATCACCGGTTTTCCCGGGGAAACGGATGAAGAGTTTACCGACACCCTGCATTTCCTGGAGGGCCTCGACCTCTCCTACATGCACGTTTTCACCTATTCGAAACGCGAAAACACACTGGCCGCCGGATTCGAATCGCCGGTGCCGGAGACGGAGAAGAAACGCCGCAGCAACCTCCTTCACCGCCTGTCGGAAGAAAAAAAACGGGATTTCTACCGGAAAAACCAGAGCCGGCGGGAAGACGTTTTATTCGAATCGGACCAGAGCCAGGGCTATATGCATGGATTCACCGCAAACTATATCCGGGTCCGGACTCCCTACGATCCGGCCCTGGTCAACCGTGTGGCGGCCGTACGGCTGGACAAACCGGAGGAAGACAGTTATCTCATCACTCTCGAAAACACCCACTCATGAACCTTGAAGCACTGACACGGAAAGTCTGCGAACTGGCAGAAGAAACCGGGCAATTCCTGATGCAGGAAGTGCACCGGATCAGGCGGGAAGATGTGGAGGTCAAGGGCCTGCACAATTACGTCACCCATGTCGACCGGGAATCGGAACAACGGTTGGTGGACAGGCTGGGAACGCTCCTGCCCGGGAGCGGTTTCATCGCGGAGGAGGATCCCAACCTGAAGCCCGGCGAACTCACCTGGGTCATCGACCCCCTCGACGGGACCACCAACTTCATCCACGGCGTACCCCTGTTTTCCATCAGCATCGGGCTGATGCAGGGCGATAAAACCCTCCTCGGCGTCATCCGGGAACCCAACCTCGGGGAGACCTTCTATACCTGGGAAGGTGCTCCTTCGTACCTCAACGGGCAGACTATCCGGGTATCGAAGACCCCGGCCGTATCGCAAGCCCTGTTCGCCACGGGATTCCCATACTACGACTACAGTCTGCTCGACGATTACCTTCAACTCTTCCGCTACCTGTTGCAGAACAGCCGGGGAGTCAGAAGGCTCGGTTCCGCTGCAGCCGATCTGGCCTACACCGCCTGCGGGAGATACGACGGCTTTTACGAATACGGGCTGAGCCCGTGGGATGTGAATGCAGGCGGGCTGATCGTAAAGAATGCCGGAGGTACCGTCACCGACTTCCGGGGGACAGACAATTATACTTTCGGGAGGCAGATCCTTGCTGCCAATCCCATGATCTATGATGAATTCTTAACCTTCTTCAGCACATGGAAACACGAATTGAACTGATCTTCGGCGACATCACGAAATTTTCGGCCGATGCCATCGTAAATGCGGCCAACCCTTCGCTGCTCGGCGGCGGCGGCGTTGACGGAGCCATCCACCGGGCAGCAGGATCCGGACTGACCGAAGTATGCAAGCTCCTCGGCGGTTGCCGGACCGGAGAGGCTAAAATCACCAAAGGCTTCAAACTTCCCGCCCGCTTCGTCATCCATACCGTCGGACCGGTATGGGGAAACGGCGACCGCGACGAGGAACGACTACTGGCCAATTGCTACCGCAACAGCCTGGCCCAGGCCGTTCTGCACGATTGTCACACGGTGGCGTTCCCCAATATTTCGACGGGCGTATATCATTTCCCGAAGGAACTCGCGGCAGAAATCGCGATCCGCGAGGTAAGGGATTTTCTTTCAACTCATCCCATCCCGGAGAAGGTGATGTTCGCTTGCTTTGACGAAGAGAACCATTCGATCTACCAACGACTGCTCAGCCAGTAATTGTACCCTTTCGTCGATTAAAGACGAAAATCCGTGTAACAACGTTTATTTTTGACCGTCTGTTGCACCATGAGATCGCTTTTCCCCCTCCTCCTGTTACTGGCATTGCCGGCATTCAGCCTCCATTCGCAACCTGTTAAGAAAACCGTTACCGCCCTGCCGGTGAGTCAACCGGTGAGGATTGACGGGGTTCTCGACGAACCCGCCTGGAAAGATGCGCCTGTGGCAGCCGATTTCATCCAGCGGCAGCCATTCAACGGAAAACCCTGCTCCTTTGCCACCCGCGTAAGATTCCTGTACGACAACACCGGGCTGTATGTCGGGGCGGAGATGTCGGATCCTTCACCCGACAGCATTCCTTGTCAAATGGGTCTGCGAGATGCCTCTGGGCTCAATGCCGACAACATCATCCTGGTACTCAGCCCGTTCAACGACGGCTTAAATGCCTTTTGCTTCCTGGTCTATTCGTCGGATGTGCAAGCCGATTTCAAACTGGCGGCCGACAGCGACGACGAT
>DAONFN010000141.1:0-1489 GCA_035403625.1 Bacteroidales bacterium | reverse complement strand
GATGCGGTATGGCTGAGCAAAGCGCGGATCACCGGCCAGGGTTGGGTGGTTGAAATGAAAATCCCCTATTCCGCGATCCGTTTCCCCAGTCAGCCGGTCCAGCAGTGGGGACTCAACCTCCAGCGGCAAATCCGGCGCTTCCGCGAAGTGGCCACCTGGAACCTGGTCGACTCGAAAGTATCGGGGTACGTCAACCAAAGCGGGTTGCTCGAAGGGATCCGCGACATCAAACCGCCCCTCCGTCTCTCCCTGACCCCCTATCTTTCCGGATATCTCCAGAACAGCGCCCCTTCAAATATCTACTCAGGCTCATATAATTACGGGGCCGACCTGAAGCTCGGCCTCAACCAGAGTTTCACCCTCGACATGACGCTGATTCCCGATTTCGGACAGGTGCGTTCGGACGACAAGGTGTACAATTTCTCTCCCTTCGAGGTCCGGTACGACGAACGCCGGCAGTTCTTCACGGAGGGCACCGAGTTGTTCAGCAAGGGCGGCATCTTTTACACCCGCAGGGTCGGAACCACCCCGAAAAAGTACGGGCAGTATGCCGACCCCGACACCCTGCTGGTGGGGACGAATGAACGTGTGACCGAAAACCCGGTGCAGACCGAGCTCATCAATGCCACCAAGATTTCGGGCAGGACCCGCAAAGGCATGGGGATCGGCCTCTTCAATGCCATGTCGGCCAATGCCTGGGCGAAAATATGCGGAACCGGCGAAGGCTCAAGCCGCCGGGTCCTGACCCAGGGATTTACCAACTACAACATGATCGTGATCGATCAGAACCTGAAGAACAACTCATTCCTCGATTTCCTGAACACCAACTACTTCATGCCTACCGAGGGGTACACGGCCAATGTGACGGGCACCGCGTTCAAGTTCGCCAACCGGAAGTTCACCCATGCCGTGGGTGGCGACGCCTTCATCAGCCAGAAATACCACAGCCATGCCTCCCCGGAGCTGGGATATCATTATTCCTTTTACCTGGGAAAGATCGCCGGGAAGTTCCGGTACACCTATACCCAGCGGCTACAAACCGATACCTACGATCCGAACGACATGGGGTTCAATACGATCAACAACCGATTCAACCACACGCTGTCGCTCCAGTACAACCAGTACGACCCCTTCTGGAAAGTGCTGAACTGGTACAACTATTTCCAGGTCAACTACAACACCCTTTACAAAGGACTGAAATTCACCTCCCTGGACTTCTACCTGGAAACCAGTACGACTCTCACCAAGGGACATATGAGCATGGGAATGAACAGCAACTTCTCACCCATTCCTACGCACGACTACTATGAACCGCGTACTGACGGCTGGTGGTTCCGCTCACCCGCCTACGGTAATTTAACAGGCTGGGTATCGACCGATTACCGCCGGACCTTTTCCGTCGATGTGGGGCTTACAGGATATTCTGCGCCGGCGACCAAATCGTCGGGCTATTCGATCAATTTCTCGCCCCGCTCCCGCATTTCCGACC
>DAONFN010000140.1:0-7519 GCA_035403625.1 Bacteroidales bacterium | reverse complement strand
CCAGGTGCCTCCCTGCGGGTACAAGGGATTCAATCCGCAATCGCCCCGCCAGACATAATGATCGTATGCATGCGCCCCATTGATTTTCAATTCGTTCATGCGGGGGCAGAATTCCGAACAATTGTCTGTACCGCCGAAACCGTGACCGGTGATACGCATTTTCAGCCGGGAAGTGTGCGCCGTGGAGTCGATGAAAACCGTGACCGGAGGGAGATTATGCTGCGATTCGTTGGCATAGCCATGCGTTCCGGTATAAATGTTCGTTATATCGAGTACATCCCGGGGGGGCGTGCCTTCGATCATCCGGAATTTCATGTCAAGGAGTTCCTGCCAGTTGCCGGCCGATAAATGAACCGAATCATGCAGCAGGGAGGAATAGTCGGTCAGATCGAAGACCCAGGTCCAGCCATCTCCTAAACTGAGATTATTCCCGTAGGGGGTAATATACCGGGCAAGTTCATACCGTTCAAGCAGTTCGAACGGTGAACCGAAGTAAGAGTAATCCTGTCGCCTGAGTATGCCGTCGGGCGTCACCAGCGTTGAGTCGATGGCATGTCCCTGCGGATCGTAAAGGTAATTGGCATACCAGGCGGGGTACCGGGTGAGGGTATCGGTCGGAAGGTATGGATGTACGGTATCCCCGTAAAGAACGATCATGATAGGGGAATTGGCGACGGTATCGATCCGGAGCAATGAGTCAAGGGTAGCCGGGTTGTAATCCCCCTGTTCAAGGATCATGCAGGGCCGGTCGTTCACAGGGCTGAAATTCCGGAAACGGTCTTTCCCCTGGTAGGTTTTCCATTCGGGGTACCCGCCCAGAACGGCCGCATGCCCGCCGGGGGCCGAATCGGCTGCCGTGAAACCGTTACCGTCGTCGAACTTGTACCAGGCACGAAGGTGTGAATAGTCGGGGTGGGATGGGGTTATATCCCGGTACATGATGGCGAGGATCGCCGAATCGGTCAGAGCTTTGTCCCAGATGCTGAAATCATCCACCGATCCATCATAGAACGAAGAGGTGCCGGCGCCGTCGCTGCCAATGCGGAACTGCCTGATTCCGTCCATCATCCGGTGACGCGATCCCTGGGTGAAGAAGAGCTGTCCGTTCAGATAGATCCGCATCCTCCCCGCTACGGCATCCTTGGTAAATGCCCAATGATTCCATTTACCCCTGTATTGCGACGGATCGCTAACCGGCTGACTGATGCGGTCATACCCGGTGGCATCCCGCCCGGCATCCCAGTAAACCCTGCCATTGCTCCAGGGAAGGTGGACGTTCAGTACCCGCCTTCCGGCGCTGTCAATCCCCTCAAAAAGGGTGTTGTCCTGCGGCTGCAGAATCGGATCGCCATATTGCCAGAAGGCGATCGTCACCGAACTGTCGAGACCGTCAAATACACCAGCAGGAACACGTACAAAATCCATGTCCTTGAATTTCAGGTAGCTGTCAATACCTGCAGGGCTCACGAGTGAAAGATGGGGCGGAATACCCGAGCGGGTCTCTGTGATCCCTCCGGGCATCCGCTGTGAATAGCTGATATCGACAAGGATGGAGGAAACGCCGTCCCAATGGAAGGGATAGGTGAACGGGATGACCTTCCATCCCGTGTCCGCAACGGACCAATTGCGAAGAAAAACTTCCGTGAAGCCGTCCTGGTTCAGTGCAGCCGGGTCGAGGGTGTCGGAGACCGTTTGTTTCATCCGGATCCGAAGTTTTTCCACCGGGCTGCCGGCCGATGCAAATTTGCAGCGGATCCCGGTGATGTCACCGGGTGTCAACCCTGCGGCCGTGAGTTCGTTGAGCGTAAAAAGCACCTGCGAACGACTGTCTTGATCGCCGTTGCTGAAGCAATAATGCGAGACCTGCAGGCTGTCACCGACCGTGGATGCCGAAAGGGGAGGGGTCAGGTTGGCGTGCTCAAACCACGGGATGAACGACCAGGAACCGGAATTCATGAACATCAGAGAATCGGGGGTGGAGCCGTTCAGGGTAAAGTTGGCATGGGTGTAAGCCGTAGAATCCCATTTCCCCGTATGTTTGTATAAGTAGGTATAGGTCAGGTAGTCCCATTCCCCGCATGCCGGCGCCTGCGCGGGATTGCATTTCAGGGTATAATCCATCAGGATTTTACTCCACCGGTGGGATCCATCGGGAAAGAGGAACTTCCCTTCGAGGGGCGACCCGAAAGTAAAGGTTTGAACAGTCGTGGTATCGCCGGGGCCGGCGAAAACCGGCACGGACAGGACCCAGGCAAGCAGCGTGCACAGGCGGATTCGATGGAGGGCGGCCATGGTCAATGGAGGTTTTTCAGGGTCATCTTCATGCCGATCAGCGGGTTTTCCAGGGTGATGACTCCCGGCTGATCCTTGTCGTACCGGCTGAAGCCGATCTTCACGGCAGTGGAGGCCGACGACCTCGCCGACAAGCCGTTGAGGGTATCGCCCGCGGGAGAGTAAACATACCAGTAGCGTGTCTTGCTCCGCCGGCCGTCCATGACCAGGTTCCCCGTCGATTTCTGTCGGTAGGCACGGCCGGCGGGAGGCGCGCTTTCCCAGGTTAGCTTACGGAAATTGCTGCCCAGCAGGTGAAGCAGGGCTCTTTTCTTGAGGGATGGAAAGCACGATATGACCCGGGTATGGCGTTCCTTCAGTTCCAGGTCGAAGAAGGTCATCCCGACTTCACTGGTAAACACGACCCGGTATGAGCCGTGATCGCGGCGACTGCCCGGCTCCAGAGGCGCCATATATTTGATAATCAATAGACCGGTGAGGCGATGGTCCTTGATCTCCAGGGTGGCTTTATACAGGCGGCTATCGGTCGGGGGCGTGTAGTTTGCGAAGGGAGCAGGTCCTGGAAAATCGGCAGACGGGTCGCGGACCAGCCCCCGGGGTGCCACCGAGACACACCCAGCCAGCAACACGGGGAGGATACTAATGAACCACGAATTTCTCATCGGCAATGGGTTGGTTCAGTTTTTTATCGGAAAAGGTGATCCGCGTGACATCTCCCCCGGCTTCGTGCATTTCCAGCCGGTCAACGGTAAAATCGTTCCGGTTGAACCAGATGTCGATCCAGTCGAGCGTCTCTTTCAGCCGCGGCGCACGGATGGAGAGGCGGGTCATCCATCCGCCTTTGGCTTCGTAAAATGCGGCGCTGAAGTTCCGTTCGTCTTCCAGCAAGGTCCCCTGCAGACTCCCAAGGATCACCCGGTTGACTTCGAGGAAGACCTTGTTGGACTGCAGACTGAACCGGCTTACCTTATTTTCATCTTTAACCGCAATCTGGTCATGGTCGATCACGATGATGTAGATAAAGGGCTCGGTATATTCCCACCGTAGTTTTTTATCTTTTTTCAGCAGGAACTTTCCGCGGGAGGTGATCTTCTCGGCGATCATCCCCATCTCTTTCTCCTGCACGAAATTGCAGGCAAGGGTGGTCGTTGCCCGGGCTGCTTCCTTTACCCTCGTTCTCAGGACGGATATATCCTTCGGCGCCATGGGTTTCCCCTGGGAGAATACGATCCATGGCAGGAAGAGAGGCGCCAGCATCAACAAGGCCCGTATCAGCACATACAACCCGTTCTTTCTTCCCGGTATTCTATCTATTTCAGGCATAAGCATTAACATCAATGAGTTTGTCCAACGGCACGATGGCGAACCCGGCATCCCTGATCCCGTCGAGAAGGCGGTCGAGATGGTTTTGCACATACGGGGTGTGATCGTGGAGGAGGATCACGGAGCCGGGTTTCAGCTTCCGCAGGATCCTCCCGGTGACCTTCCCGGGATCCCGCCTGAGGGTGTCGAAAGAGCGAATATTCCAGCAAACGGTGTGCCGGGGATCGCGCGAAAGGGCCTTTGCGAGGGTTGGATTGATCACGCCGAACGGTGGCCGGAACAGGAGCGGCCGCTTTCCCGTGATGGCCATCACCTGTTCATCCGTTCTTTCCAGTTCGATCTGTATGCGATGGAAAGAAAAAAGATCGAATCGGAAAGAGTGCGACCAGGAGTGGTTGCCAATGATGTGTCCTTCACCTGCGATCCGTTCGCCCAGCAACCTGTTTTTCTGCAGGTTTTGACCGGTGCAGAAAAAGGCGGCCTTTGCGCCATGCCTGGCCAGGACCTCCAGTACACCCGGCGTGAAACCGGCAGAAGGACCATCGTCGAAGGTAACCGCAACCTCACGCGCTCCGGCCGTCCCTCTGCAGATCACAGGGAGATAGAAACCGGAACAGGGCAGGAAAGACATGGCCACGCTCACCGACAACCAGGCGAGGATAACGAACAGATTCAGAACGATAACCAGCCCCGGACCGGTTTTTTCCAGGAAGAGGCCCGGCAACCAGGCAAGCAGGTTGATGGCTGCCAGTACCAGGAAAAACAGCAGGGTGAACCTCCGGTACGTCAGCATCAGGGTCGGCTTAACAGGATCAGGGAATGATTATTCTTTCGGAAGTGATTATAGATCAGTAGCTTTCTGATCGATCCTGGAACTTGCACCTGTTTTTGAGGAGTTCCCGGGAGGGATTCCGGCCGGACGATTTCCGGGACACGACCATCTTTCAGGATCATCGCCGCCAGCCATAGGGCAAAGGAGGAGGCGGTATGGTATTCTCCGCTGAGGTGTTTAAAGTAGGCCAGGGGGGTGTTTTTCAGCCGGTTGCTGGCAAGGAAATGATAGATCCCGTCGCTGCCGGGATCGCCGTTCATTCCCAGCAGCACCAGGTCGATATCGCCGATTGCCGTTTGCTGCGACTGGAGAAAGGCATCCATCTTCTGCGTGACACCATCGAACGATCCCGGATCGAGGAAGGTGGTGATGCCATCCAGCCTTGCGTAGGTTTTACCACCCGGATTGTTCTGTAGCAGGAAAAAGGCAGCTCCCTCGCCGGCCACGGTGCCCCGGGTAGTATCGGCAAACAGGTGCAGGCTGTCGACCGGCTTCCTCTTCCAAAAGCCCATCCGGTCCGTAATGGTGAAGTAGTTAGTGGTCAGTTCATCTGTTCCTCCTGCCAGCACATGACTTGATTCGCCGGTTCTGATGCGGGTGATCGCATCGATCAGGGCGCTTTCGAAGGAGATGCCCCGGTGGACATAGGTGAAATTGTAACTGTGGCACTGCAACAGGAGGGCAATCTGCCCGGCAACGGTATTATGGGTGCTCTGGATGAACGAGGTGGGAGTGAGTAGTTCTTCGTTGTTGCGGATCAGGGAGGTCAGAAATTTCTCGGTGTCTTCCATGCAGCCGAGCCCGGTTCCTGTGATAATGGCGTCGGGCATGTCGCAGCCCGCATCCCGGAGGCACAACCTGGCCGCGGCCACTCCCATTTTAATGATCCTGCTCATCCTCCGGATCATTTCTGCCGGGATGAATTCCTTGTATCCGGGGTCGGAACAGCGCCAGAGGTTCGATTCGAAAACGGCGGGCAGGGCAGGAAAAGACCCGGCGGCAGTGGCAGGCTGAGGCGATACATTGCCTAGTCCGGTGATATAAACGGGAGATTGATTCATGACAGGTTGCTGGTGAGGGAGAGGATCACGGTTGAATTGTTCCCGCCGAAACCGAAGGAGTTCGAGAGAACATTCCTGACGGGTGTGTGAAACCTGGAGCCGGCCGGGTGATCCTTCCGCAGGTCATCAGCAATAATGGGCCTGATCGTCAGTTCTTTCATTGGCGTAGTAAAACCGGGATTCGGGAAACGGACCTGGTTCAACAGGGCCAGTACGGAAATGACGGCTTCGACGGCTCCTGCCGCGCCCAGTGTGTGACCGGTAAACCCTTTGGTGGAACTGAAGGGCGGTACCCGGTCGCCGAAGATGCGCTGCAGGGCGATCCCTTCCGAAAGGTCGTTATTCTGAGTCCCTGTGCCATGAGCATTGATATAGTCGATCTCTTCCGGCTTGATTCCACTCATCTCCAGGGCCTTCGACATAGCCAGGAAGGCTCCGGTACCATCGGGCGACGAGGCGGTCTGATGGTAGGCATCGTTGGCGTTTCCATAGCCCTTTACCTCGGCCAGCACTTTTTTATGCTCCTTTCTCACCCGGCTCTCCGACTCCAGCACGAGGAAAGCGGCGCCTTCGCCGAGGGTGAGACCGGCCCGGTTGTCGTCGAAGGGATGGCACCCGGTTTTATCCAGGATCATCAGGGTGTTGAAGCCGTTGAGCGTGAAGCGGGTCACCGAGTCCGTACCGCCGACCACCACACGCTCCAGTTGACCGGTGCGGATCAAGTTCGATCCCATCATCAGGGCATTAACGGAGGAGGAACAGGCTGTGCTTACCGTCGTGACGAAATCCCGGATGCCCACATACCCGGCAATCCTTTCGGTACTGTCGCCGCAATCGTGGTTGACGATATCGATCAGCCGTCCGCCGGATGGGTTTTCCAGGAATTTCGCGTAAAACCGTTCGCTCCGGTCCATGCCTCCCACGGTTGTAGCGGAGATCAGCCCTGTAGGACAATCCCCGGCATCCGTGATCCCTGCCGATTTCATAGCCTCGGCAGCCGCGATCATCCCGAGCAGGGCGGTACGGGTAAACCGCCGGCTGCCGCTGTTTCCGGTTGCCTCCAGCAGTTCCTCCGTGGTCATTTTCACTTCTGCCAGGGGCAGGACTCCCCGGTGCAGGGTGTCGAACTGTGTGATCGCACCAATACCAGTCCGGCCAGCCATCAACGATTCAAGTGTTTCACCGGCATTTTTTCCGATGGCGCAAAGGATCCCGATCCCTGTTACAAATACGCGTTCCTGCATCAATTCCGAATTTCAGGATGCAAAAATAGCAGAATAATGGGTGCGAAGGAAGAGAGGGGAGGAGATTAGGCTTTCCGCAACAGGATAAACGAATGGTTTACATCCTGGTACTGATTGTAAATTAGAACGTTGACGAGCTTGTCGGGCCGCGCCTCACCGTAACACAGCACATCGGGAAGTTCCTGTCTCTTCAGGATGTTGCCGGCGACATACACACCAAAGCCGGAGGCCGTGTGATATTCACCGCAGAGATGTTTGTACCAGGCCCGGGGGGCAGAGGGAAAGAATTGTTCAGCAAACCGGTCATAGACAAGATCATAGTGGCTATCGCCATTCATGCCTAAAACCAACAGGTCAACATCGGTGTGGGTAAGTCCGTTTGTTGCGAGGAACCGGGAAATAAACTCCCCTTTGTCAAGCGACCCGTTGCAGTTGAATCCCATTGCGACATCCTGGATCCGGCAATAGGTGGAAGGGGAGGGAGTCGCAGCGAGCAGGAAAAAGCCGGCTCCTTCTCCCGCCAACGCACCGGCGGTTTTCGATTCCAGGAGGCGGAGGTTGTTGACCGGTCCTTGTTTCCACTGCCCGATCCGGCGAGTGATCTGCAAGTGATTCAGGGTCATCTCATCGATGGCGCCGGCCAGCACGGTATCGGCCATACCCTCGTCGATCTGCATCAGCGCATCGGTAAGAACGCTTTCAAACGAGAAGGTGCGGTGAACGTAGGTGGAATTGTAGTTGTGGCACTTCAGCTGGATCGCCACCTG
>DAONFN010000139.1:0-7519 GCA_035403625.1 Bacteroidales bacterium | reverse complement strand
CGTCAGTTTCGTTTTCAGCTTATCGGCGATATAATAAACCACAGGCACCACGATCAGGGTGAGAAAGAGCGAACTGGTGAGCCCGCCGATGAGGGCCCAGGCCATACCGTTCTTCCACTCCGATCCGGCGCCGGTCGCGATCGCAATGGGCAACATCCCGAAGATCATCGAAAAGGTGGTCATCAGGATCGGGCGCATACGCACGCGCCCGGCCCGGATCAGCGCGTCGAACGTCGAATATCCTTCCGCTTTCGACTGGTTGGTGAAGTCGACCAGCAGGATCGCATTCTTTCCGACCAGACCCACCAGCATGATGATACCGAGGATCGAGAAGATGGTCATCGACTGCATCGTCAACCCGAGTGTGAACAGGGCTCCGATAATAGCCAGGGGGATCGAGAAGAGCACGACGAACGGATAGAGGTATGAGTCGTACAACGCAACCAGGATCAGGTAAACAAACAGGATGGAGGCGAGGAAGGCGATACCCATGCTGCCGAACGCTTCGGTCTGGTATTTCATGTCGCCCTCGGGAATGATCACGATCTCCCCGGGCATCTTCATTGCCTTCACGGACTTCATCACATCCTCGCCCACCGAACCTACGGGCCGGCCGATCACCTGGCACTGGACCGTAACCGAAGGCATACGGTTGTAACGCTGCAGCACGGTTGTTCCGGTTGAAGGACGGATATCGGCGAATTGGTTCAGCTGGATGGTCTGGCCGTGGTCGTTGATGAAAGATAACCCGGAGACATCGCGGATGCTGCTGCGATCGACCCTGTCAAGCACGATGTTGATGTCGTATTCGTTGTCGCCGTTGCGGTATTTCGAATCGGTGTTCCCGCCGAAGGCATTCTGCAGGGTCATGCCGACCGTCGCAGTCGACAGCCCGAGAGCGGCCATCTTCTCCTTGTCGATGCGGATATCGACTTCGGGATTCCCGGTTTCCACCGAAAGTTTGACCTCATAGGTGCCGGGCACTTTTTTCATCGCCGTCATCACCTTGTCCGACCAGGTGGTGAGGGTATCGAGGTTGGGTCCGCTGAGAACCACCTGGATGGGGTCCATATCGGAAGTACCCATCAGCGAGACGATGGTCGATCGTACTTTAATCCCGGGGATCAGGTTCATCAGGTCCTTCTTCATATTGATGGCAAAGATCTCGGCGGTGATTTTTCGCTTCTCCTTCTCCACCATCTTCACATGGATCTCGGATTTATACGCGCTCCCCCCGGCTTCGAAGAAACTGGTGGTGGTTCCCACCGAGGTGAACATGTTTACCACTTCCGGCTGTTTGAGCAGGTATTGTTCTGCCTTCAGCGTCAGTTGGTTTGTTTGCTCGATGCTGGCATTCTTCGGCAGTTCGATCTGGATGATCACCTCACCCCGGTCACCGAGGCTGACGAACTCACTTCCGATGAACCCGCCCACGACGAGGGAAACCGAGATGAAGAACAATACGGTCATCCCAACGAGAACCGTGATCTTATGGCGCAGCGACCAGGCCATGATCTTGGCGTAGGCCTCGGTGAACCATTCCAGCCCTTTCTCGAAGGCGGATATGATCAGGTCCATCAGGCTGCCGGCGCGGAAACGGGTGTGTTTGGCCATCCGCGAGGCCAGGAGGGGGGTCACGGTAAAGGAGACGAAGAGGCTCATCAGGGTGGCAAATACAACCACCAGTGAGAATTGCCGCATCATCCCCGAGATCATGCTGGTGATGACCGCCATGGGCAGGAACACCACCACATCGACCATGGTGATTGAAAGCGCGGTGAAACCAATCTCGTTTCGTCCGTCAATGGAGGCTCTCCAACGGTCCTTCCCCATTTCCATATGCCGGTAGATGTTTTCCAGCACCACGATGGAGTCGTCGACCAGGATCCCGATCACGAGCGACATCCCGATCAGGGAGATGATGTTGAGGGAGAAATTAAGCACATACATGGCTGTAAAGACCGAGATAAGCGATGCCGGGATGGCCACCAGCACAATAAAGGAGTTGCGGAGGCTGTGCAGAAACACAAGCATGACAACCGCCACCAGGCAGATGGCCAGCAGCAGGTCGCGCATGACCGCATTCGCCGAGGTGAGGGTGAATTCGGAGGTATCGTTGGCCACTGAAAATTTCAGGTTGTCGGCTTTATACAGGTTTTCGATGTGGGCGATCGATTCATGCACTTTCTTCGAGATCTCCACCTCGTTGCCGTCGGGCTGTTTGAAAATGAGGATACCGATGGAGGTCTCCCCGTCGACGCGGTTGATGCTGGTGGTCTCTTTCTGGGCGTCCTGGACCTCGGCGATGTCTTCGAGCCTGACCGGGCTTTGTCCGGGCAGGGTGGCGATGACCAGTTTCTTCAGGTCTTCGAGGGCCATGAATTTTCCCGAAAGACGGATGATCACCTCCTGCTGGCGGTCTTTGATCTTTCCCGTGGGAAATTCCATGTTCGCCATCTGGATGGCCTGTGTCACCTGCAGGATGGAGAGGTTGCGCGATTTGAGTTTCTCGTTATCCACATTGATACGGATCTCGCGTTCTTCACCCCCCACGATATCCACCTGTGAGATCCCGTTCACGGTCGACAGCATGGGCTTGATCTTGTTCTTGACCAGGTCGTACAGTTCGGGACCGGTCCGGGTCGAGGTGATCCCCAGCCGGATGATGGGGATGTCGTCCATGCTGAAGTTGTTGATGTAGGGGCGGCGGGCGTCTTTCGGGAGCGTCGATTCGATGTTGGCTACCTTGCGCGTGGCGTTTTCCAGCGCCTTGTCCATGTCGGCCGAGGTCTTGAAAATGATCACAGCGACCGAAACCCCTTCCGACGAGGTGCTCTGGATGTTGTCGATGTCCTCGAGCGAAGAGACGGCATCCTCGATCTTTTTGGTTACCGAGTTCTCTACTTCCGATGGGGAGGCTCCGGGGTAGGCGGTGACAATTACCAATACCGGCTGGGAGTACTTCGGAAAGAGTTCGTAGTTCAGGGAGAAGTAGCTGACCAGGCCCAGGAAGGTCAGCACTGCGAAGATCACCACGATGAGCGTGGGACGTTTGATGGCAAGTTCTGTGATCGTCATGGCCGCAGGTTATTTGTTGTTCACGACCCGAACCCTGGCCTGATCGTCGAGGTTGATCTGGCCTGCCGTTACTACCCGGTCACCTTCATGAAGACCGTCAGTGATCTCCACTTCCCGGTCGTTGGCTTGCCCGATGCGGACGTCGCGGAGCACCGAGCGTCCGTTTTCGATCACGAACACCTTGGGCGACTTGATGCTTCCGACCACCGAATTGCGTGGGATCGTGAGAGCTTCACGAGGGGTTCCCGAGCCAAACGTGGCAGTGCCGAACATGCCGGCTTTCAACGGGTGCGACGGATCATTGACGATCTCGCTTTCCACGGGGAACCGGCGCGCATCGTCGGCTTTAACCCCCACTGAAACCACAGTTCCCTTGTAAGTGCTTCCGGGAAATACCGTGGAGGTTATATTTACCGGCTGTCCTTTCCGGATCTGCACCACTTCCGGTTCCGCGACATTGGCTATGAACTTGAGCCGGTTGATATCGACAATGTCCACAACCGGCGATCCGGGCATAAGCAGCGAGCCTTTTTCGATCGGGCGCCGGGTAATGGTACCGGCGACGGGTGCCGTGATCGTCATGTTGCTGAGCTGCTTTTTCGCCATCACAAGATCGGTCTCCGCTTTACGAAGTCCAAGGCGGAGATCTTCCACCTGTTGGCCTGCGATAGCATCGGAACGCAGCAAACCCTCGAATTTCGCCAGGTCGCTCTTTGCCTTGGCCAGGGCAGCATCGGCCAGGGCCACCTGGCTTCGGGCCACCTCGTCATCAAGCCTGGCGATCACCTGGCCGGCTGCGACAGCGTCGCCTGTGTTCACCGGCAGATCGGTCACCTTTCCCATCACTTCCGACATCACCGTCACCTCATGAACCGGCAGCAGCGATCCGTTCACCTCGAAAAAGCCGTCGAGGGTAGCTTTGTGAACCGCCATTACATCTACCGGGATGCTGTCGAGATTCCCGTTCATTTTTGATTTTTCGTCGATCTTCTTTTTGTTCATTAACAGGATGGCGGTGCAGCCTCCAACCAGAACCAGGAGGATTAAACTGATCGTGATGATTCGTTTCATAATGTGATGATGTGCTGATGTGCTGATATGCTGATATGCTGATGAAATTCCCTGTTCTATTAGTACTTTGTTACTTCGTCACCTGGTCACCTGCTATCTCCATCAGCCGTCCATTGGCCTTGAGGTAGGCGAGTTCGGCGAGCTTCATCTGGACCAGGGCGTAGGTATGGTTGGCCTGGGCGTCGCTCAGTGCCGTTTCGGCGGTCAGGAGGTCGGTCAGGGGAATAATGCCTTTGCTGTACTGTTCGCGGGAGATGGAGAAAACCCGTTCGGCCAGTTTGACATTTTCGCGCTGGCTGAGTTCTGCTTCGCGGGAGTTGGCGAGCCGGCGAAGGGCATCGGCCGAATTGATCCGCAGCATTTCGCGGGTGTCTTTCTCGGCGACGGTCAGTTTCTCCAGGTTCACTTTGTTCTGGCTCACGCGGTAATGGCGCTGGAGTCCGCTGAACAACGGTACATTCAGGCGGATGCCCACCAGGCTTGTATTGAACCAGAAGTTGGATTTGCCGAGGAGATACATCGTGTTGCTCTGGTTCATGTAGTTCATGCTTCCGATGAGGGTCAGGCTGGGGTAATAGCCTGCCTGTTCCAGCCGGATCCCGCTGTTGACCATCTCTTTTTGTTTGGCAATCAGGCGGAGTTCGATCAGGTTGTCGGCGTTCCAGGCCGTGGTTGGGGGCGCGGACACGGTCGGAATGGAATCGTCGAGGGAGATCACCTTGTCGGCGCTCAATCCCATAAAGTACTTCTGCATGTCGAGCTGCTGCAGGTACAGGACCCGGAGCCGGTCGAGCTCGGTTTCCATGTTTCTTTGCTGGATCACGATCCGGTCGACATCCACTTTCTTGATGATGCCGCTCTCGTACTGGCTCTGGGCAATCTTTGCGGCTTTGCGGATTTGTTCCAGGTTCGATTCCATGTTCCTCACCTGGCGTCGGGTGATCTGGGTAAGGTAGTAAGCCTGTGCCACCTGGTAAACCACTTCGATGCCGGCCTGTTCCTGGTTGAGATCCTGTTGTTGCAGGGCCTGGCGTGCCATTTTCAGTGCGACCAGCCACGATTGGTTATACAGCATCTGGCTCACATCCAACCCGGCGGAGATATTGAAATTTGTCCCGAACTGAACCGGCAACATTTCCCCCGGCCGTCCGAAAAACTCACCCGGGATCAGCGAGGTCGGCAGGTGCAGGTAATCATCCCACGCCCCTGAAAAGTTCACCTGGGGCAGGGCGGCCCCGACAGTTTCCCGGTAGCTGTAATGCGAACGGGTTTTGTCAAGGATCGCTGTTTTGATCAGGGGACTGTTCTCCAGGGAGCGTTTCAGGCACTCCCGGAGGCTGATCACCTCACCGGATGGCGGGGTTCCCGTCACAGTATCGGACCTGCCCTCGCCGTGGGCCGTTGGGTGGCAAAACGCGAATGACAGGAACATGAATAAAAGCAAATATCGGGATTTCATTTCAGGGATGGATTTCAGGGGCGCAAAAGTATAAAAAATCAATAGATATAAAGACGAAAAAGATATGTAAAATAGGTTCTTGTTATGAGTTGTGCCGGTGAAAGAGCTGCCGGTTGAAAAAGAGACGCAAAAGTATCCAAACCGGGATGGGACGGGAACCAAAAGTCGACGAATAACCGAACAATGGCGACGAACGAGGACCAGCCGGAGACGTAAGTGGATATTGGGGGATTCCGATTACATTTGCATGAAATTCCATTGAAGATTGCAGGCATCATGGAGAAGAAGATTGTTAAAAAGGCAGCGGTGAAGACCGGAAGCGACCAGGGCTCCCGTCACCCGCAGAAATGGCTTGGCTCGGCGTGGCCCCTGCTCTGGTTTGCGCTGGCCGGATTCCTGCTGTTTGGCCAGACGCTCCGGTTTGATTACACCTGGCTCGACGACCAGACGCTGGTGCTCAACAACCTGGAAAACCTCAAATCGGCCGCCAACATTCCATCTGCTTTCACAGGCGACGTGTTTCACTCCCTGCCCGGGAACCGCTATTATTACCGGCCGGTTCTGACTCTTTCATTCATGGCCGATGCGGGGATCGGGGGAGGATCCTTCACTGCCTTCCATGCCGGCAATATTCTGTACCACGTAATCGCTGTTTTCCTGGTCTTTCTGCTATTCGCTGAACTGGGCTTCGACCGGCTTCGGTCCTTCCTGTTTTCGATGTTGTTCCTGGTTCATCCGCTGGTGACGCAGGTGGTAGCCTGGGTTCCCGGAAGGAACGACTCCCTGCTGGCCATTTTTTCTGCCGGATCGTTCCTGTTTTTTATCCGGTACCTGAAGACAGGCAGGCAGCTTACCCTGTGGCTGAGTTTTTTCTTTTATGTTCTTGCCCTGTTTACGAAGGAGAACGCCATCGTCATCCCATTTCTTTTCGCCGCCTATGCCTTTCTGGTCAGCCGGGGACCCTGGAAAAAGATGTTTCTTCCTGTCCTGTCCTGGATCCTCCTGACCACTGCCTGGGCGGTCATCCGGCACCAGGCGCTCGGGGCGCAGGGCGGGGCTTCTTTGTTCGTACAGGTTCTGTCGGTGATGCGGGGACTTCCGGCCCTGCTGCCTTTCCTGGGGAAAGCGGTCTTTCCGTTCGACCTGTCCGTTTTTCCCATCCTCGCCGACATGAAAGTTTCGCTGGTGCTCGGCATGGGGGTGTTGGTATTGCTGGGGGTGCTGTTTCGTTTCACCGCCCCCGCCGACCGGGCCTTGTCGGCGATCGGATTGGCCTGGTTCCTGGCTTTTCTGGTGCCTTCGTTCGTATCGGTCAGCGGACAGATCCCCAATTATTCAGAGCACCGCAGCTACCTTTCGCTCGCAGGAATCCTGCTGATGGTGCTGGCTTCCGCCCCGGTAAAAAAAGCATCCTTCTCTTCCGTACCGCCTCTGGTGGTCATGGCCGGAACCATCCTTCTGTTTGGCCTGCTGACCTTTCGTCATGCGGGTAATTTTCGTGACCGGTTGACATTCTGGAAGAACGCCGTCGAGACATCCCCGTCGCATGCCTTCAACTACAACAATCTCGGGGCGATGTATTTTCTCGACCATGAGTTTGAGAAAGCAGAGCCCTATTTCCTTAAAGCGATCGAAATTAACCCCTATGAACCCATGGCCCACAGCAATGCCGGGCTGATCTGCATGAATACGGGCCGCCCGGCGGAGGCTGAGAAGTTTTACCTGGAAGAGATTCGCATCAATCCGAAATACGACCACGCATATTTCAACCTCGGTATCCTCTATTACAACAGCGGGAAGTACGATGAAGGCATCCGCCTTTGGGAGAAGACGCTGGAGATCAACCCGGGATATAAAGATGCCTATGATGCGCTTCTTTTTGCCTTTCAGAAACTGGATCGGCCGGGGGAT
>DAONFN010000138.1:0-7529 GCA_035403625.1 Bacteroidales bacterium | reverse complement strand
GAAGAGCCTCGCCAAAGAGTTGGATGTGCCGGTCATCGCTCTGTCTCAGCTCAGCCGCGCATCGGAAAAAAGAGCGGCCGCAGCCAAGCCGATCCTCTCCGACCTTCGTGAATCGGGGTCCATCGAACAGGACGCCGACATGGTGCTTTTCATTTACAGGCCGGAGTATTATAAAATCGACATGGACGAAAAAGGGGATTCTACGGCAGGGGTAGCGGAAATCATGATCGCGAAAAACCGCAACGGCCCCCTGAAAGATGTGAGAATCCGGTTTGTATCGAAATACGCCAAGTTCGTCGATGCCGAAATGGATTACCATCCCGCAGGTAATATTCAGCCCAATTCATCGTTTGATGGTTCGATGAGAACCAGAACCGTAATGTCGAAAATGAACGATGATGACCACGCCGATGTACCGTTTTAACCGGACATTCCTTATACTACTCCTCCTGACCCTTGGACTTTCCGGGAGGGTTTCAGGCGCATACCTCCTGATCCCCATGGACGAATCCCAGAAGAATCATTTAAAGGCCTATGGAATCGCCTATTGGGTGCTGAAACATGATGTGGAGGTGAGCTGGCTCCTGAATTACCGTGGAGGAAGTTTCATGTTCTCCTATGTCAAAGCGTTCGATGAGGAGTGCACCATCCGGGGAGTGACCGCACAGACCATTGCCGATGCACAGGCAGCTGCGATCCTGGAAGAGATCGCCGACCCTCAGGTGAACATGGAAAACATCAAGCTACACAAAGCGCCGAAGATCGCCGTGTATTCTCCGAAAAACAAGCTTCCCTGGGACGATGCAGTAACCCTGGTGCTTACCTATGCCGAGATCCCTTATGATGTGCTTTATGATGAAGAGATCATGACCGGGGTTTTACCTCTCTATGACTGGCTCCATCTTCACCATGAGGACTTTACCGGCCAGTATGGCAAGTTCTGGGCTGCTTATAAAGGATTCCCATGGTACCAGGAGGATGTCGCAGCGCAGGAGGCAAGTGCAAAGAAACTGGGATTTCAGAAGGTTTCCCAGATGAAGCTGGCTGTGGCGAAAAAGATCCGCGACTTCGTGGCGGGCGGCGGGTACCTGTTCTCAATGTGTTCGGCACCCGACAGTTACGATGTGGCCCTGGCGGCCGACGGTGACGATATCTGCGACGTGATGTTCGACGGCGACTTGCCCGACCCCAATGCGCAGTCAAAGCTGAACTTTGGCAACTGCTTTGCCTTCGAGAACTTCACCCTGGTGACAAACCCTTACCAGTATGAGATATCCTCGATCGATGTGACCGAAACCCGTCCGAAGAGTGTGAAAAAGGAGAACGATTTCTTCACGTTGTTTGATTTTTCGGCCAAATGGGACCCTGTTCCGAGCATGCTCTGCCAGGATCATGAAACCATCATCCACGGGTTTATGGGCCAGACAACTGCCTTCAACAGGAAGTACGTCAAGCCCAACGTAGTCATCCTGGGAGAAACAAAATCGCTGAACGAAGCGCGCTATATTCACGGGGATTTCGGGAAAGGGACCTGGACCTTTTTAGGCGGGCACGACCCGGAGGATTACCAGCATATGGTGGGCGATCCGCCGACCGACCTGAACCTGCATCCCACTTCTCCGGGTTACCGGCTTATCCTCAACAACGTCCTCTTTCCGGCTGCCAAGAAGCAAAAACGCAAGACCTGATCAACCGATCCGATCCCAGATCTCGTTGGTATAAGAGAAATCATTCTCTCCGCAGGGCGGAAAATCCTCGCTTTCCACCAGACGCCAGCGGGTGAAGTCAATTTCCGGGAAGAAGACATCGCCGTCGAAAGAACGGTGTACCATGGTCAGGTAAAGACGATCGGCCAACGGCAGGAATTGCCAATAAACCGACGCTCCCCCGATAATGAAGTTCTCTTCCTCCGGAAGGCACATGGCCTTCGCTTCATCGATGGAATAAGCCATCTCGCATCCTTCAAAATGCTCTCCCGGAATGTCGGTGATCACGATGTTGCGACGATTCGCAAGCGGACGTTTCGGGAGTGACTCATAGGTGCGTTTGCCCATGATCACAGGGTGACCGCTTGTGATCCGCTTGAACCTCCTGAGGTCGTCGGGGATATGCCACAACAGGTCGTTGTTTTTCCCGATGGCACGGTTTTCAGCTATGGCTACTATGATGGAGATCATGACGATGGAGTTAAACGGCGATATCTCCCTTGATATGCGGATGTGCCTGGTATCCTTCCAGTCGGAAATCATCGAATCGAAAATCGTCGATATTCTTCACCTCCGGGTTCAGCAACATGCGCGGAGGCGGGAGAGGCTCTCTTGTCAACTGCAGGCGTACCTGGTCGAGGTGGTTGAGGTAGATATGTGCATCCCCCAGCGTATGGATGAATTCACCCGGCTTCAGCCCCGTAACCTGAGCCACCATCAGGGTGAGCATGGCATAGGATGCAATATTGAAAGGAACCCCGAGGAAAATATCGCAGCTCCGCTGATACATCTGGCAGGAGAGTTCGCCATTGGCCACATAAAACTGGAAGAGAAGGTGGCAGGGTGGAAGTGCCATCCGTTCGAGATCCGCCACGTTCCATGCGCTGACGATATGGCGCCGGGAATCCGGGTTTTCGCGGATTGAGCGGATCACCTGCGCGATCTGATCGATCGTTTCACCGTAGCGGCCGGGCCATGAGCGCCACTGGTAACCGTACACCGGGCCGAGATTTCCCTCTGCATCCGCCCATTCATCCCAGATGGTCACCTTGTTTTCCTTCAGGTATTTTGTATTGACTGAACCCTGGAGGAACCACAGGAGTTCATGGAGGATGGAGCGGAGGTGGAGTTTCTTGGTTGTCAGCAGGGGAAAACTCTCCCGCAGGTCGAACCGCATCTGGTAACCGAAAACACTGATCGTGCCGGTGCCGGTACGGTCATCTTTCCGGATGCCATGAGCGAGAACATGGTCGAGCAGGGAGAGATACTGTTTCATGGTCAGTGGTGACTATCTCAATGGCTTACCGGTTGCTGAAAATCGGCCGGATTGTGTTTGTGTTTAAAGAATAGGGCGAAAAGGAGCGCAACGATGAGCGAATAGCCAGCGAAGGCGAACCAGATCCCGTGCCAGTCGAATCCCCCGCCGCTAAGAAGAAAGTATTTGTCGATGACGATGCCGCTGATCCGGCTGCCCAGGAAGGCGCCCACCCCGTTGGTCATCATCATGAAGAGGCCCTGCGCGCTGGCCCGGATGGCAGGTTCGCTCTGCGTTTCAACGAAGATCGATCCGGAAATATTGAAGAAATCGAAAGCCATTCCGTAGATGATGCAGGAGAGAACAATCATCCATAATCCGGCGGCAGGATCACCCAGGCCGAAGAGTCCGAATCGGAGCACCCAGGCCACCATGCTGAACAGCATCACTTTTTTAATGCCGAAACGACGCAGGAAGAAGGGGATGGTCAGGATGAAGAGTGTTTCGGATATCTGCGAGATGGACATGATGATAGCCGGGTATTTCACGGCCACCAGGTCTTTGAATTCAGGGATTTTAGCAAAATCATGTAAAAAGGTATCGCCGTATGCGTTGGTAAGTTGCAGGGATGCGCCGAGCAGCATGGCAAAGAGAAAGAAAAGGGCCATCTTTACATCCTTGAAGAGGGCGAATGCGTTGAGCCCGAGTTCCTCGACAAGCGATTTCTTATGTCCGCGGGCAAGAGGCGGGCATTTCGGCAGGGAAAAGGCGTACAAGCCCAGGAAGAGGGAGGCCGCTGAGGAGACGTAGAACTGGCCGGGGGAGGTTTCGAGTCCGGAAAGACTGATGATCCAGAGAGCCACGATAAAACCGATCGTACCCCAAACCCGGATCGGGGGATAATCCCTTACGATATCCATTCCCTTCCCTTTCAGCGTGGTATAGGCAACCGTGATGGAAAGCGAGATCGTGGGCATGTAGAAGATCATATTCACCAGCATGATCCAGAACATGGCCGACGGGTTATTGATCTTCGGAACCAGGAAAAGCACCACTGCAGCCGAGAGATGGAATATCCCGTATAATCTTTCGGCATTGACCCAGCGGTCGGCGATGATCCCTGCGATGGCGGGCATGAACAGGGAGGCGATTCCCATGGTTGAAAAAATGGCGCCGAACTCGGTGCCGCTCCAATGCCGGGTCTGGAACCAATAGGCCCCTATGGTTAACAGCCAGGATCCCCAGACGAAGAACTGGAAGAAATTAAGAACGATCAGGCGTAATTTGATACCCATAAGCAAGCATTTTTAATTCTGTTAACAGAGATAGCTCTGCATCACTTCCGCCGGTTGATTTCATCCCGGATCCGGGAAGCTTTTTCATACTCTTCATTTTCGATGGCAGCCTGGAGCATTTCCTGCAGGTCGGCCAGTGAAGCATCGGCATAGGATTCTGAGCCGGCGGGTTCTTCCCTGCCCGTAATTTCATCCGGTTTTGCGGAATCACTCTCCTCATCCATCAGGATACCGGCAGCGGACATGATGGTTTCGAACGTATATACCGGGCAAGCGAAACGAAGGGCCAGGGCGATGGCATCGGAGGTGCGGGAATCGACATCGATTTCCTTCTCACCGTCGGTACAAACCAATTTCGCGAAAAACACCCCTTCGCTGAATTTATGGATCACCACCTCGGTTATTGTAATATGGTATGCGTCGGCAAAAGATTTAAAGAGATCATGAGTCAGCGGCCTGGGGGTGCGAATTTTTTCCAGTTCAATAGCAATCGACTGTGCCTCAAATCCGCCGATGATGATCGGCAGGCGGCGGTTTCCCTCCCGTTCACCCAGGATGAGTGCATACGCTCCGCTTTGGGACTGACTGTAGGACATCCCGATTATATCCAGCCTGATTTTATCCGGTTTCATATCCCGTTTTTCCTCCATACAAACCTACGGCAAAACACCGAACCCGGCAAAACTTGTTGAAAAAATTTAATTTTCGGAAAATCTTCCTAATTTTGTGAAAAGTCTAAATAAAAAATAACCCGCCAACATATGAAACGAACTATAACGCTGATAACGAGCATGTTATTGCCATTCTTGAGCATGGCAAGCGAAGCGGACTTAAAGATCCCCGAATTAAGTGCGCACCAGAACAACCTCCTTCTTCTGGGTTTTGTGATCTGTTTTTTTGGCCTTCTTTTCGGTCTTTACCAATTCCGGAAAGTCAAATCCCTGAAGGCGCACTCGTCGATGCTCGACGTTGCCCGCGTCATTTTCGAGACCTGTAAGACGTACCTGATCCAGCAGGGGAAGTTCCTGTTCATGCTGTTTGTGATCATTGGTCTCTGTATCGCGTTCTACTTCGGTTACCTGCAGGAGAACTCATTCGGAGGCGTGATGCTGATCCTTTCGTGGACGGTGATCGGAATCCTGGGTTCGTACGGCGTTGCCTGGTTCGGCATCCGGATGAACACCCTGGCCAACAGCCGTATGGCTTTCGCCTCGCTGGAGCGCAAGCCGTTGAAGCTTCTTAACATTCCCCTGGATGCGGGAATGAGCATCGGGGTCATGCTGGTCTGTGTAGAGCTCATCATGATGCTGATCATCCTCATCTTTGTGCCGCGTCATCTAGCCGGTGCAAGTTTTATCGGTTTTGCTATCGGCGAATCGCTGGGTGCCAGTGCCCTTCGTATTGCCGGTGGGATCTTCACCAAGATCGCCGATATCGGCAGCGACCTTATGAAAGTGGTGTTCAAGATCAAAGAAGACGACCCGCGCAATCCCGGCGTCATCGCCGACTGTACGGGCGATAATGCCGGCGACAGCGTAGGCCCTACGGCTGACGGTTTCGAGACTTACGGGGTGACGGGCGTTGCTCTCATCAGTTTCATCGTTCTTGCTGTCGGGTTCGTGCCCGGGATGGATGAAGCCAACCGGCTTTTGTATCAGACGACCCTGCTAACCTGGATATTTGTCATGCGTATCCTGATGGTGCTTACCTCCATTGCCGCTTTTTATATCAACAAGTTTGTCAGCCGCATGATTTACAGCGGGCATGACGAATTCGATTTCGAAAAACCGCTGACCAACCTGGTTTGGATCACCTCCCTCCTGTCCATCATCGTCACTTTCCTGGTCAGCTACTGGCAACTCGGAAGTCTGCCGAACAACCTCTGGCTCACGCTTTCGATCATCATCAGTTGCGGCACGCTAGGCGCTGCGCTGATCCCCGAATTCACCAAGATCTTTACCAGCCCAAAATCGAAACATGTAAACGAAGTGGTACAGGCCTCGCGCGAAGGCGGAGCCTCCCTGACGATCCTGTCGGGTCTTGTTGCCGGTAATTTCAGCGCATTCTGGAAAGGGATGGTATTCCTGGTGCTGATGTTCGTCGCATATTTTGCCAGCACCTGGGGGCTCAATGGTTTCATGATCTATCCGTCCATTTTTGCGTTCGGCCTGGTTGCTTTCGGATTCCTGGGGATGGGTCCGGTCACCATTGCGGTCGACAGTTACGGTCCGGTGACGGACAATGCTCAATCGGTTTACGAGTTGTCGCTGATAGAAGAAAACCAGGCTGCAGCCAGTGCAGAGATCCAGCGCGATTTCGGTTTCAAACCCGACTTTGAAAAAGCCAAGCATTACCTGGAGGCCAACGACGGTGCCGGCAACACCTTCAAGGCAACCGCGAAACCGGTACTGATCGGTACGGCGGTTGTGGGTGCGACCACCATGATCTTTTCGCTGATCCTGGTGATCCGGAACCACTTCGGCATCGAGCCGGAGCAGATCCTGAATCTCCTGAATCCTTACACCATCTTCGGGTTCCTCACCGGCGGGGCGGTCATCTACTGGTTTACCGGCGCCTCGATGCAGGCAGTCACCACCGGAGCATACCGGGCAGTGGAATATATCAGGCAGCATATCAAACTGGATGAAACTGCTGAAAAGAAAGCCTCCGTGGAAACCTCCAAAGAAGTCGTGAAAATTTGCACCCAGTATGCCCAGACAGGGATGTTCAACATTTTCATCGCGATTTTCTCTTTTGCCATTGGTATCGCCTTCCTCTCCGGTTACCAGGACACTGCATTTGCAGAACACACTCCGCTTCGATACGGAGCCGCTTCATTTTTTGTAGCGTACCTGATCGCCATCGCATTCTTCGGTCTTTTCCAGGCGGTTTTCATGGCCAATGCAGGGGGTGCATGGGACAATGCGAAGAAGGTAGTGGAAGTTGATCTGAAGGAAAAGGGAACCGAACTGCATGCCGCCACGGTGGTTGGTGACACGGTTGGGGATCCGTTTAAAGACACCTCGTCGGTGGCCCTGAATCCGATCATCAAGTTTACCACCCTTTTCGGGTTGCTGGCGATGGAGATTGCAATTTCAGAGAGTTTTTATTCGGTAGCGCCATACATCGGTATCGCTTTCTTTGCCGTGGCCCTCTTTTTCGTTTATCGTTCCTTCTTCGGGATGCGGATCAAGAAGAGTTAGTCGGTTCGCAACCTGGTCAAAAAAGGCATCCCGAAAGGTTGCCTTTTTTTTTGGTGGTGGGGGGACCCCG
>DAONFN010000137.1:0-7530 GCA_035403625.1 Bacteroidales bacterium | reverse complement strand
CCAGGTAAAATTCCCTACCCTTACCGGCCAGATTATTCCACTTAAAGCACCTGTCGACATCACAGCCTTGCACGTCAGAAGATTATTGGCTTCTGAGGGCTACCTGCCCGATGAAACCGGAATTTTCTATGTAACGCCTTGTGCCGCTAAGATCGTTGCCGTCAGAAGTCCGGTCGGAGAAAAACACTCTGCTGTCGACGGTGTTATTAGCATGCAATTTCTGTATAACAAGGTCTTTAAAATCCTCAGGGAAGGGAACTTCCGGGCTTCCCTCCCCCCTGCCCTCTCTTCAGAAGCTGTTTGCTGGAGCCTCACCCATGGCGAGGCGGATCCGGTAAAACCAGCCCGCAGCCTGGCAATCGATGAAATTAATAATGTAATTGAGTTCCTCGAAAAGGTGGAAAATGATGAAATCGACGGCATCGATTTCCTGGAATTGAGAGCCTGTGATGAAAGTTGCGCCGGTGGAATTCTCTGTCCCGCCAATCGGTTTATTACAGCCGATCGGCTTAGAAAAAGAGCACAGGAGGCCGTCGTCACTTCGCTGAATACCGGAAGAGAATTGACCGATCGACAAATAACAATAGGCCCGATTGAGCCCCGCTCTATGATGAAACTGGATGACCATGTAGCCGGGGCGATGGTAAAAATGAAACGCATCTATGAATTAAACCGCGCACTTCCTCAGGTTGACTGCGGAATCTGCGGCTCCCCGACCTGCCGGGCCCTGGCGGAAGATATTGTTCAGGACGAAGCCAGCCTCAGACAATGCATCTTTATACAAAAGATCCTGGAACAAAACGAAAAACTGGATATCCTCGAATCAGTCCGGATCATGCGTTCCATTTGGAGTGACAAGAAACTGGACAGAAATGCGATACGGGCTGAATTTCCGGATGCTTAACCGATAACGCTAGAACCTAAAATGAATGTCAGAGAATTACAGCAGAAACTAAGCCTGACCGTCTTTTGCGGAGGCCGTTCGATGGAATACGAAGTTTCGGGAGGATATACCTGTGATCTGCTCAGTGATGTCATGGGCCATGCCCGATCTGGAAACGTATGGATCACCCTTCAAACACACCAGAACGTTGTTGCGATCGCCTCGCTAAAAGAATTGCCTGCCATTGTTCTGGTCAAGGGATTTAATCCTGATACAGGGATGATGGAACATGCAGAGAAGGAGGGCATTGCAATCCTGGGCACAGACGAAGATTCATTTACTGTCAGCGGCAGGATTTATCAGTTGTTAGTGTCCCGATGATTACCCTGCGGTCCGACCTCCATATTCACACCCTCCTTTCGCCTTGCGGTGATTTGGATATGACACCTGCCGCTATCGTGCAACGAGCCATCGAAAAAGGTCTTCACCTGATTGGCATCACCGACCATAATTCCACCCGGCAGGCTATGCTGGTAAAGGAATTGGGTGCAGAACAAGGTCTATATGTGCTTTGTGGGGCCGAAATCAACACCCGCGAAGAGGTACATTGCCTCACCTTCTTCGATGAAGAGTCGGCCATAAGTGAATTTCAAGACTTTATCGATAAAAACCTATCTGACATCGAGAATGACCCCCTCCGCTTTGGACACCAGGTCCAGGTGGATCGCGAAGAGAACATTGTTTACATCGAGAAAAAGCTGCTGATTACCGCGCTACATGCAGGGATAGATGAAATCGAGACCGAAGTGCACCGGCTCGGGGGACTGTTTATCCCGGCACACGTTGACCGCACCCGTTTCAGTTTGATCAGCCAATTGGGTTTTATTCCGGCCGATCTTCGCGCAGATGCCCTGGAAATATCGGCTGCAAATTGCCACCCTGAAGCACTGGCACCCTATCGGATCATGTTTCCGGGTGCCTTCATTACCGGTTCAGATGCCCATTATTCCCATCAGATCGGAAATCATTACACCGAATTCACAATCAAGGATATCTCCCTTGCAGAAATCACGATGGCTTTGAAAAATCAGGGAGGCAGATTCATAAAAAAATTGTTATAGATTGTGAATTTAATAACAAAGTGAAAATAATAACAATAAAATTTGTAATTTTGCCGTGAAAGATTTGTCGATGCATATCATGGATATTCTTCAAAATTCCATCCGCGCCGGAGCCTCTCAAATCAAGGTTGAGATTGAGGAAGATATTCCCGGGAAGACATTGACACTGGAAATAAATGACAATGGCAGGGGAATGAGCGAGATGGACCTTTCGCACGCTACGGATCCATTCTTTACAACCCGCACCACCCGCCGCGTAGGCCTGGGCCTCCCCTTGCTGAAACAAAATTGTGAACGAACAGGGGGACATTTTTCGCTGGAGAGCCAACCCGGAACGGGTACCCGTGTCAGGGCAGAATTTGTGACGAAACATCCCGACCGGCTCGTTCTGGGCGATATCCCCGGGGTAGTAATGCTGACGGTGGCTGCCAACCCTTCGATCGCGATTCATTACCGGCATCAATCAGATGGCGGAAGTTACCAGTTCCTGAGCGATGAGGTACGGCAGTCGCTCCCGGGAATCTCGCTGGAAAATGCTGGGGTATTTTCGTACCTGAAAGAAATGATCAGCGAACACCTAAGCGAAATCGGTGTATCGTTGTATGCATAAACAAGACAACACAATAACGTATGGAAAAAATCAAATCACTGGCGGAATTGAAAAAAATGCAGGACAGTCTGCGCGCCAGGATCGACCTGCGGGAAAAGAGTAATGACCCCGAATCCCGAATCCAGGTGAAGGTGGCAATGGCAACCTGCGGGATCGCTTCCGGTGCCAAGGAGGTCATGGAAGTGTTCATCGAAGAATTTGGAAAACGTAATATCGACGCAGTGGTAACACAAACCGGGTGTATGGGTTACTGCTATGCCGAACCCACGGTGGAGATCACCCTTCCCGGGCAGGAACCCATCACCTTCGGGTATGTCGATGGAAAGAAAGCCAGTAAAATCATCGATAAATACATATTGAACAATGAATTAGTCGACGGGATTATCCCTGTAAACTACGAATCGATTCATACAAAATAACCGGGGGAAATACCTATGGGAAAAATCAAATATCATATGCTCGTTTGCGGCGGGACCGGGTGCCAGGCCTCGCAGAGCGAAGAAATCCTGAAGAATTTCCAGGCGGGCATTCAGGCCAAAGGTCTTGAATCGGAGGTACAGGCCATTAAAACCGGGTGCTTTGGTTTCTGTGAAAAGGGGCCGATTGTCAAGATCATGCCCGACAACACCTTTTATACCCAGGTGAAACCATCCGACTGCAATGAGATTCTCGAAGAGCACATTATCAAGGGCAGAAAGGTAGGACGCCTGCTCTATACCAGTCCCGAAACCGGAGACAAAGTCAGCGATTCGAAACATATGGGTTTCTATAAGAAACAGCTTCGGATTGCCTTACGTAATTGCGGAGTGATCAACCCTGAGAACATCGACGAATACATTGCACGCGACGGCTACCAGGCGCTGGGCAAGGTGCTGACCGAACTTTCTCCGGAGGCTGCCATTGCAATCCTAAAAAAATCAGGACTCCGGGGGCGTGGCGGCGGAGGATTTCCCACCGGACTGAAATGGGAAATCACACGTGCGGTGAAGGCAGATCAGAAATTTGTGGTTTGTAATGCAGACGAAGGCGACCCGGGGGCGTTCATGGACCGGTCGGTTCTTGAAGGAGACCCTCATTCCGTGCTGGAAGCAATGGCTATCAACGGCTATTGTACCGGTGCCGACCGGGGGTTGATCTATATACGGGCTGAATATCCACTAGCCGTCGAAAGGTTGAAAATAGCCATGCGCCAGGCCCGGGAATATGGACTACTGGGCAATGACATCCTCGGAACGGGATTCAACTTCGATATCGAAATCCGATACGGTGCAGGGGCTTTCGTTTGCGGTGAAGAGACTGCACTGATCCACTCCATGGAAGGCTTGCGGGGTGAACCTACCGTAAAACCGCCTTTCCCTTCCGAATCGGGATATCAGGGGGCTCCGACCAACGTGAATAATGTCGAAACCTACGCCAATATTCCGGTTATTATAAACAAAGGAGCGGATTGGTTTGCTTCGATCGGCACGGAAAAATCAAAAGGCACCAAGGTGTTCGCCCTTGCGGGCAAGATCAACAATGTCGGGCTGATCGAAGTTCCCATGGGCATCACGCTTAGGGAAGTGATCTTCGAAGTGGGTGGTGGAATCAAAGGCGGAAAGAAATTCAAAGCCGTCCAGACCGGGGGTCCTTCCGGAGGGATGCTGACGGAAAAACACCTCGATACGCCCATTGATTACGACAACCTGATCGCTGCCGGCTCTATGATGGGATCAGGCGGTATGATCGTCATGGACGAGGACGATTGCATGGTATCCATGGCAAAGTTCTACCTCGATTTCACAGTGGAAGAGTCGTGCGGAAAATGCTCACCGTGCCGGATAGGCAATAAACGACTATATGAACTCCTGGAAAAAGTGACCGTTGGAGATGCCGTGATGGAAGACCTCGACAAACTGCGCAATCTCAGCCATGTTATCAAGGATACTTCGCTTTGCGGCCTCGGTCAAAGCTCGCCAAATCCAGTCCTCTCTTCTCTGGACAATTTCTATGAAGAATATATTGAACACGTAAAAGACAGGAAATGTCGTGCAGGCAGTTGCAAATCGCTCATGCAATACCTGATCGTACCGGAGAATTGCATCGGCTGCACGCTCTGTGCAAGGAATTGCCCGGTCGATGCCATTTCAGGTGAACGTAAACAACCGCACCTGATTGATCAGGCCAAATGTATCAAATGCGGTGCATGCATGGAAAAGTGTAAGTTCAACGCGATTATCATTAACTAGGAGGAGGCTGACATGGATAGGATAAAACTGACCATCGACGGTAAACCTGTTGAGGTTGAAAAAGATACCACGATTCTCAAGGCTGCCCGGACGGTTGGAATTGAGATTCCAACCCTGTGCCACTTTGAATTGAAAGACATGAAGATCGAGAACCGGCCGGGTGGCTGCCGGGTTTGTGTGGTGGAGGTTTCCGGACGCCGGAACCTGGCGCCGGCATGTTGTACCAACGTCACTGAGGGTATGGCGGTGAACACCCATTCGATTCGCGTCCTGAACGCCCGGCGAACGGTCCTTGAACTGATTCTTTCCGACCATCCGGCCGAATGCCTTACCTGTGCAAAGTCGGGAAACTGCGAATTACAGACCATGGCCCATCAACTCGGTGTCAGGGAGATTCCCTTCCAAGGGGCCCAATCGACCTATCGCAAGGACACATCCCCGGCCATCATCCGCGATGTGGATAAATGTATTATGTGCCGCCGTTGTGAAATGATGTGCAACGAGGTGCAAACAGTCGGGGCCCTTTCTGCAGTCAACCGTGGCTTTATGGCTGTAGTTGCCCCTGCCTTTGAAATGAATCTTGAAAAATCACCTTGTACCTATTGCGGACAGTGCGTGTCGGTTTGCCCGACCGGCGCCCTGACCGAAGTGGATCACTCACGCAACGTTATAAATGCCCTGGCCGACCCGGTCAAGACTGTTGTCGTGCAAACTGCTCCGGCTGTCAGGGCGGCCCTTGGAGAAGAATTTGGCCTCGAGCCAGGCACCCTCGTAACGGGAAAGATGGTCGCAGCACTACGACGACTCGGATTTGACTACGTTTTCGACACCGATTTCGCTGCCGACCTGACTATCATGGAAGAAGGAAGCGAACTTCTCGACCGTCTTACCCGTTACCTTCAGGGTGATAAAACTGTTAAACTGCCAATTCTCACATCTTGTTGTCCCGGCTGGGTGAATTTCTTCGAACACAACTTCCCATCGCTGATGGATGTACCCTCGACAGCTAAATCGCCGCAACAAATGTTCGGGCCGATCGCCAAGGAATATTTTGGCAAGAAACTGGGAATCGACCGGAAGAATATGATCGTGGTTTCCATTATGCCATGTTTGGCCAAAAAATATGAATGTCAGCGGGAAGAGTTCCATGTGGATGGTGATCCGGATGTTAATTTCTCGTTATCAACCCGTGAACTGGCTCAGCTTATCAAACAGGCCAACATTGATTTTAAAAGCCTTCCCGAGGAAGACTTCGACAACCCGCTGGGTGCCTCAACCGGAGCTGGTGTGATTTTCGGAAATACCGGGGGTGTTATTGAAGCGGCCTGCCGGACTGCTTACGAACTTTATACTGGAAAGAAGTTGGAAAAGGTGGAATTCAATGAGTTACGAGGATTGGAAAACATCCGGCATGCCACCATTGACTTCGACGGACTTCCCATCAATATCGGAATTGCGCATGGACTCGGAAACGCACGGAAATTGCTCGAAGATGTCGAAGCCGGTCGCAGCCAGTTCCATGCTATCGAGATCATGGCATGTCCGGGTGGATGCATCGGCGGGGGTGGACAGCCCTATCATCACGGGGATTCGGAAATCATTAAAAAGCGGGCGGCTGCTATTTACCGGGAAGATGCCGGCAAACCGATCCGCAAATCGCATGAAAACCCTTTCATCACTGAGCTTTACAAGGAATTCCTTGGAAAACCTCTGAGCGAAAAATCGCATCATCTTCTGCACACCCACTATTTCGATAAAAGTGCGGGTGTATTTGTTGAAGAATAAGCTGAATTGAAGAACTTTAAGTTATAAGCAATGGCAAAGATCAAGTTATCCGACAGAAAAGTACTGGAATTGAGAGAAGTATGCGAATCCTTCCATCACGATAAAGGTGAGCTGATCAACGTCCTTCACAAGGCACAGAGCATTTTCGGGTACCTCCCAGCTGAGGTTCAGGAGATTGTCGCCAAAGAACTGAACGTCTCTGTGGCTCATGTGTACGGAGTCGTTACATTTTACTCCTTTTTCACGATGACTCCTAAAGGGGAACACCCGATTTCGATCTGTCTGGGCACGGCGTGCTATGTAAGGGGAGCGGAAAAAGTGCTGGAAGAATTTCGGCGGTTGTTGAAAATCCAGGTTGGAGAGACAACCCCCGATGGGAAATTCTCTTTGAGTTGTCTGCGATGCGTTGGTGCCTGCGGGCTGGCCCCCGTAGTCATGGTTGGAGAGAAAGTTTACGGCCGCGTTGCCCCCGACGGAGTCAAGGATATCGTAGCGGAATATACCACCTAGGTGTTTTTGGTTAATACATCATGGTAGAAGCCTGACCGGCAATTCCGGCAGGCTTTTTTCTTTTTTTAGGCTGGATCAATAAAATTTCATGGTAACCTCCTTGAGGAACTTTTCCTCCAGGGTACGGGCAATCCGATGCACCACTGTTCTGCGTAGTTCAAGCTCTACCGGGAGGGTCGGATCCTGGTGGGCCGTATTTATACCTGTCCCGGCCAGGAAATGAATTTCATCGGAATCAAGAAGCATCCGTATGATTTCGTCGGCCGGACCTTTACCTAATGATGAATTCTGGGTATATTGCTTGAGCATTTCGCTGACCTTGCTCAGGGTCAGAATTCCTTCCGTGATCAGATCGACCCCATCCATATATGATACAGGTGGCAGGTCTGGATC
>DAONFN010000136.1:0-7564 GCA_035403625.1 Bacteroidales bacterium | reverse complement strand
CCAGGAACATTTTGAAGGGAGGGATGTATTTCATCCATCTCCCCGACAGGAATTCGTTGGTGAGGAAGCCGGGTTTAACGAAGAGAGGATAAAGGCTTTCCGTCAGTTTGGAGTCGAGGTGGAAATAATCGAGAAAAGATTCCCGGATCAGGTGGATGAACGAATGATCCTCCTTGCCGATGCGTTTCTGCCCGCATTGACTGCAGTAATGGGCTTCGGCCGTCAGCCAGGCCCCGCAGTTTTCGCAGGTTCCGGATTCAAAGACCTTGGGAAGTCGTGGTTTACGGAGGACCGGTTTTTTCACCTTTCAAAAATAGGGTTTCTTTGGGAGAGCAACAAAACCGGGAAAATTATCTTTTCTACGACCGGTCATTAATCTTGTATTTTTGTATGCATGAAACATCTCCTCCTCCCTTTCCTCGCCGTGGCCATCGCATGTCTGGCTTTCGCCACCGCGCTGTTCGCGCAGAAAAAACCGGCTGCGGTTTCGCTCGCCTATGATCCTTATCCCGGGTATCCCGTTTACAACGGGACCGACCTCGGGGTGAATTATTCGCCGGCCGCGACTGTTGTCAACGTCTGGTCACCGCCGGCCGAAGCGATGCAGGTCAGGCTCTACCGCGCCTCCACGGGAGGCGACCCGGTGGAGGAGATCCCTGCCCGCCGGGAAAAAGATGGGGTGTGGAAGGCCGACCTGCCCGGCGACCGGAATGGACTTTACTATACCATCCGCGTGCAGATCGCCGGGAAATGGCTTGGTGAAACCCCCGACCCCTATGCCCGGGCGGTGGGTGTCAACGGGCAGCGCGGGCAGATCGTCAACTTCCGTGAGACCGACCCGCCGGGATGGGAGAACGACCAGGCTCCCGCATTGAAACAGGCAACCGACGCGGTCATCTACGAGCTGCATATCCGCGATCTCTCGATGGATCCTGGTTCGGGCATCGATTACAAGGGGAAATACTCCGGCCTGGCCGAAAGTGCCACCGTAAACCGGTTCGGGCAGAAGACCGGCATCGACCATATCGCTGCGCTGGGGGTGACCCATGTGCATCTGCTTCCCGTGTTCGACTTCGCTACCGTCGACGAGTCGAAACCGGAGGTGCCGCAGTTCAATTGGGGCTACGACCCGCAGAATTACAACGTGCCCGAAGGTTCCTATGCCACCGTCGCCGCCGACGGCCGGGTGCGCATCCGCGAATTCAAGGAGATGGTGCAGGCACTGCACCGCAAAGGACTGCGCGTGGTGATGGACGTGGTGTATAACCATACCTCCACCACGGGTAACTCAGTGTTCGATCAGCTGGTGCCCGGGTATTATTACCGGCAGTGGGAGAAAGACGGGACCTACAGCAATGCTTCAGGCTGCGGCAACGAAACTGCCTCCGATCGCGCTATGATGCGGAAATTCATCATTGAATCGGTGACCGGGTGGGTGAAGGAGTACCACATCGACGGCTTCCGGTTCGACTTGATGGCCATCCACGATATCGAAACCATGAACCGCGTGTCGGCTGCCCTGCATGCCATCGACCCCTCGATCCTGATCTATGGCGAAGGATGGACGGCCGGTGACTCTCCCTTACCCGCCGGTGACCGCGCCCTGAAAGCCAGTGTACAGAAACTCGACGGGATCGCCGTGTTCAGCGACGACATACGCGACGCCATCAAAGGAAGCGTTTTCGACGACAAGAGCACCGGCTTTGCCTCGGGGAACAATGGGATGAAGGAGAGCGTGAAATTCGGCATCGTTGCTGCCGGACAGCACCCGCAGGTTGACTATTCGCAGGTTGCCTATTCCAAGGCCCCGTATGCCACCCGCCCCGGGCAGGTGATCAACTACGTGGCGTGCCACGACAACCACACCCTTTACGACAAGCTGAAGGTGTCTCGCCCCGATGCATCCGAGGCTGACCTGGTGAAGATGCACAAGCTGGCCAACACCATCGTAATGACCTCGCAGGGGATCCCGTTCCTGCATGCGGGCGAGGAGATGAAACGCACCAAGGGAGGGGAACACAACTCCTTCAATAAACCCGATTCGGTGAACCGGATCGACTGGTCATGGAAACACACCAACAGCGAACTGGTGGAGTATTACACATCGCTGATCGCGCTTCGAAGGGCCCATCCCGCTTTCCGGATGCCCGACGCGGCGATGGTGAGGCAGCACCTTCAATTCCTGCCCGGCGACGACCCGCAGGTGATCGCCTACCGCCTCACCGCCCATGCCAACAGAGATCTCTGGGAGGAGATCGTGGTGATCTTCAACGGCTCGCCGGAGATCCGTAAGGTCGACCTCCCCGCGGGAACCTGGAAAACGGCGCTGAAAGAATACCGGTTTACGACCGGCGACGATTTGACAACCGGACCTGTCCCGGTGGCGCCCATCTCTGCCATGATCCTCTACCGGTAACCGGGTATCGTCATCCGGTATCTTGCCGGAGGCGGAAAGGATGATCAGAAAGTCATCGTGCTGTTGTCGTCGCGGAAGAAGACCGACGCGATATCGCGGTGGCGGATCATCTCCCCCCGGGCAAACTCCAGTTCCCCGTATCCCGGTTCACTCCCTTCCCCTTCGCCCACCACGTGCCATTTGTGAATGACGGGCGTTTCGGCGTCGGCGTCGGCATAGGAATAACCGGTGATCGTGCAGCGGAGCTTTCTCCCCGAGCGCAGCCGGATCTCCACCAGCGGATCGGTGAGCCCGAAGTACTTTTTTTGCAGTTCCAGGGAAAGGTCCGTTTTCATCCGGAAAGGTATTTCTGCTGCCGCGTGCATATAATTCCGGACAGCCCAAGTCGTGACCATTTTTTGACAGACACAAAAATGGCAGGAAGCATCAAGAGAAAATGTAAAATTTTCCTTCCGGGATATAAAGAAAATATAAAGAAATTACAGGAAACGGTAGCCGACGCCGCTTTCGGTGATGATATGGTGGGGATGGTCGGGGTCCTGCTCGATCTTTTTCCGCAACGTCCCGACAAACACCCGGAGGTACTGCGATTCGGTCTGGTAGCCTACGCCCCACACTTCCCGCAGGAGGTACTGGTGGGTCAGCACACGGCCCTCGTTCCGCGCCAGCGCCGCCAGCAATTTATACTCAGTGGAGGTAAGCTTGACGAATTCCCCGTTCTTCTTCACGCTTCGGGCGGCCAGGTCAATGGCCAGGTCGCCGAACTCGAGCAGCATGTTGCCGGCCGGTCCCTGATTCCGGCGGATCGCCGAACGGATACGTGCCAGCAGCTCGGCAGTGCGGAAAGGTTTAGTCAGGTAATCAGTTGCCCCAGAATCGAGCGCACTTACGATATCCTCTTCGCTGTCGCGCACCGACAGTATGATGATCGCGTGCTCATACCATTCGCGGAGCTTGCGCAGTACTTCATGACCGCTCATGTCAGGCAGCCCGAGGTCGAGCAGCACCAGATCGGGAGGATGGGCGGCCGCCGTCCGGAGCCCTTCCGCGCCGGTTACGGCCAGGCTGACGGCGTATCCGTTGCTTTCAAGGTTGATTTCCAGTAGCTTCCGGATCTGAGGTTCGTCGTCGATCACCAGGATAATGGGATTATTCATTTTTCAGGTTGTTGATGTACGTCGTTTCGGCCGGGAATTGAAAGATGAAACGCGCTCCGCCCTCCGGCTGGTTTTCGAGCCTGACATTCCCGTGGAGGGCTTCGGCGAAACCTTTCACGATCGACAAGCCAAGCCCGGTGCCTCCCGTGGCATCTCCGGGAAGGCGGTAGAATTTTTCAAACACCTTGGGGATCTCTTCGGCGGGGAAACCCGGACCGTTGTCGGACACTGCGATGACGCAGTTCTCATCCCGGTGGCTCACCCCGATGCGGATCTCCGTACCCGGTGGCGTGTGGTGAATGGCGTTGTGGACCAGGTTGTTGAGGACCTGGATGACGATCCCGGCATCGAGCCGGAACAGCGGCAGGTTTTCATCGGGGAGGTAGCGCACGGGTGAGTTTTCATCGGCCTCCAGCTTGCGAAGCACACTGTGTACCACATCGTTCATGTCGCACCAGTCGGGCCGCAGCCGGAGCATACCGCTTTCGAGCCGGCTCATGTTCAGCAGGTTGTCCACCTCGCGGTTGAGCTGGAACCCGGCTTTGCCGATCACGGCCAAGAGTTCGTTGCGGTTGGCCTCGGTGAGGGTGTCACGGTTCTCGCGCAGGGTGTCGAGGGCGCCGATAATCGACGATACGGGCGTGCGCAGTTCGTGCGAGAGGGAGTTGAACAGCGTATTGTAGAGCCGGATCAGGTTGTCCTTCTCTTCCCGGTCGCGTGCCTTTTTCTCTGCTTCCCGGATGTTGAACGTCAGGGCGGCATTGATGAAGGCGATCAGAAAATAGAGCAGGAAGAGCAGGGTATCTTCCGTATCGTCGATATGAAAGGTAAAGAGGGGAGGGATGAAAAAGAAATTCCAGATGACGGCGCTCAAGGCGGCAGCCGTCATCACCGGAAGGATGTCGAAGAACATGGCGATGACCGACACCGTCATCAGCATGACCAGCGCCACCACCCGGTAGCCGATATACGGACTGGCGGGAAACAGGATCCCTGAAACGGCCAGTACCCCTGTGATGCACACCAGGTACTGTACGCCGGGAGGGAAACTCCGGGTTCTGATACGTTTCATCCGGTTTGGTAATCCGGCTCAAAGGTACAGGAAAGAAGTAATGCTTTATACTCCCCGGAATTTCCCGCGATCAGATCATCGCTTCCACATTCCACACGAAGGCACGCAACCCCTGTTCCTCAACCGATTCATCCAGGTCCCGGAGATGATCCAGCAACGGTGTAACCCGGTCATCTGCGACCACGACCATGCGCGCGTGGTTCAACTCTGGCCAGGTGTGTGTGCCGGAATGCGGCATCCCTTTGCTCGATCCGTTCCCCGTGATGTCGGTCCACTGGGTGAACCCGCGGAGCATCAGGGTGTCGAGGATCTCTCCGATTTGTCCGGAGAGCGATTGATTATAAACGATAAACACGGCTTTCATGGGATTATTCTTTACCGGTTAACACTTTCTCGTGCACTTTACGCATCCGTTTGATTTTTCCGACACCGAAGATCGTATAGATGGCAGGGATCAGAATCAACGTCACCAGGGTGGAGAAGGTAAGGCCGAAAAAGATGGCTATGGCCATCGGCCGCCAGGTTTCCGACCCGCTTCCACGGGTTACGATCATAGGGATCATGGCCAGGATCATGGTCAGGGAGGTCATCACGACCGGGCGCAACCTCGACCGTCCGGCGGTAATCACCGCGTTGCGGAGAGAAAAACCCCGGTCCACCTGCAGATTCGTGTAATCGACCAGGATGATCCCGTTCTTTACCACGATCCCGATCAGCATAACTGCCCCGATGAGTGAGATCACGCTGATGGTCGAACCAAAAACGTACAGGCCGAGAAACACGCCGGTGAAGGCAAAGGGGATCGAGAACATGATGATGAACGGTTCCGTGAGTGATTCAAACTGCGACGCCATCACGATGTATACCAGGATCATCGAAAGCAGGATCAGCAGGATCAGGCTCTGGAACGACTCTTTCATATTTTCGGCACTCCCGCCGTAATCGATCGAGACGTCACCCGGAATGTCCATTCGGGCGATCTCCGGCTCGAGTGCCGCTTCAACTGTGCCGATATCGGTGCCCGACAAGGCAGCCGAAACGGTCACTACCCTGACTTTATTCTCACGTTCGATATTGGGAGGTGAATAGAACCGTTTGAGCAGGGTAATCTCGCTCAGCTTTACCATTTTTCCCTGCGGAGTCTGGATGCTGATGTTCTGCACATCCTCGGTCGAACGGCGGAAAGGCTCGGCATACTGTACGATCACATCGTATTCGTTGCCGTCTTCGCGGTATTTTGTAGCCGTCACCCCGTTGATGCGATTACGGATCGCAGTGGCTACCCCCGCCGTCGTCAGCCCGAAGGAGGTCATCTTTGGCTGGTCGAGCACAAGCTGCAACTCGGTCTTTTCAGGGTCGCGACTGATCAGGACATCCTTGGTGCCGCGGATCTTCTTCAGCGCCCCGGCTACCTTTTCCGCGATCACGTTGGTTTCGTCGAAGTCATTCCCGTAGATCTTCACCTCCAGGTTGTTACCACCCCCCATGCCCATAGCGCTGGACGACCTTGAACTGCCCGGGTCAACATAGAATTTTTCCACCTCCGGCAACGCCGCAATGTCTTTTCTCATCTCGTTGGCAATTTCGAAGATGTCGCGGGAACGGTCTTTTCGCTGCTTCATCTTGAAGGTGTAGTTGATGATGTAATTTCCCGTTTCGGTGAAGATGGCCGCCAGCGTGCTTCCGTCGCCCACCCCGGCACTGGTCGAAACGATTTCGGCTTCGGGGTATTTGGCCATAAAGATCGAATCGAGGTGATGGGCGGTCAACGCCGTCTCCTCCAGCCGGGTCCCCTGGGCGAGCTTAACCTGTGCCGAAATGCGGTCGTTGTCGGTGGCGGGCATGAATTCGGATCCGATCACCCTGACCAGGAACATCGAGGCGATAAACACCCCCGAGGCGATACCGATCACCATCCATCGATGCCCTACGGCCCAGGTGAGGGTACGCGCATACACATCATCCATCTTTCCGAGGATACCCTGCGAAAGCCAGTATATCTTTCCGCGGAGGGTGTTCCGGTCGGGAACGTGGGCGGTCAGCATACGTGAGGTCAGCATGGGAACCAGAGACATGGAAACGAAGACCGAGGTGGCTACGGAAATGGTGACGACCCAGCCCAGCGGCCGGAAGAGGATGCCGGTGATGCCCCCAAGCATGGTCAGTGGAAGGAATACCGCAATGATGGTGAGGGTGGAGGCGATCACCGCCAGGCTTACCTCGCTGGTTCCGTAAATGGCCGACTCACGGGCAAAACCGCCCCGTTCCAGTTTTTTCGTGATGTTCTCGAGCACAACGATCGAATCGTCGACCACCAGCCCGATGGCAATGGAAAGCGAGGAAAGGGTGATGATGTTGATGGTGTCGCCCGAAAGATACATGTAGATGAAGCCCGCGATCAACGAGATCGGGATGGAAAGGGAGATGATGAAGGTCGCCCTGCCCTGGCCGAGGAAAAGGATCACCACCAGCACCACGAAAAGAAGCGCAAAGAGAAGCGTTTCCGAAAGGTTGTTGATCGAATTCATCGTGTTGATCGACGAATCCATCAGGATATTGACCCGGATGTCGGGGGGCAGCGTCTGTTGAATGCTCTCGAGTTTTTTCTTGATCTTGTTGGCGACGGTGACCGTGTTGGCGTCCGACTGCTTCTGGATCATGATGCGCACGCTTTTCCGGCCGTTGGCGCGTTCGTACGAATTGATGTCCTTCAGGCTGTCGCGCACGGTGGCCACGTCTTTCAGGTAAACGGTCTTTCCGCCGGCGTTGCTTAGGATGATCCGGCCGATGACATCGCTCGATTCGAATTCGCCCTGGAGCCGAAGCGGCAGGTCTGACTTCCCCATCTCGAGATTGCCCGACGGGAGGTTGAGGTTGTTGGCCGCCAGGATGCCCGAGATTTGTTCGACGGTCAGGTTG
>DAONFN010000135.1:1543-7584 GCA_035403625.1 Bacteroidales bacterium | reverse complement strand
CGGGATCGAGATGTTGGCTCCGCCTGCTTCAAGGGTGCCATTGGCCCCGTTGTCGCCGTAGTTGATGGCCCAGGCGTCGTTCGCACGGAACTTGATCTCACCCACGCCCAAGTCGAGAATGGCGGTCCAGGTATCGGTGGCCGCATCGTAGGTCATGTTCTGGTCGGAATCCCATCCGCCGGCGGTGGCTGAACCGATGACTCCCCAGTCGGTCTTGACTGCGGTGAAGGTCAGGCCCGTCATATCCACGTTGAGTTTATAGTAGCCGGCATCCGCGAGTGTGATATTGCTTCCAGGGTGTGCCAGTTTTCCGGTGGATGTACCATCGTCGCCGTAATCGTTGCTCCAGTCAGGGGTGGTACAGAATTTAAACTGAACGCCGGCCGGGAAATTGAGGTATCCTTCGAACTTGTTGTCGCTGGCAACCGATTTCAGCACCGTTGTAAGATCCGAGGGTGTCCAGGCGGGGGTTTGATAACTTCCGGGAACATAAAGCATCGGATAATCGCGATAAGATTTCTGCGGTTTGGGTGAGTGCCAGAAGCTGGGCATATCTCCTCCTGCCGGGTAGAATTTATCGATCAGTGCACTGGTGGTGCGGGTTCCGCCCCATCCACCGCCGATTCCGTAGTTACCGGGGGTCATGCTTCCACCAACGGCGGAATGGACGATAAAGGTGGTACCTCCCCAGGTCTGGGTACGGGTTCCGTCGAAGGCGATCGGGAAAATGATCTCATTGCTGAGGTTATTATCAGCCGTAAAGAGGTTCTGATAAGTCGGCTCGAGTGTATAACCACCTTCCTGGCTGACTTTCGCACAATTCTCAGCACATTTCACCAGCGCTGCATTGTAATCGAACCCGGAAACATCTTTGTTGTAAACGTTTGAGTTCAGATAGAGTTTTGCAAGAAGCGTCCACACGGATGCTTTTCCGGCACGTGCATATTCAGGTCCCTTTACGCTCGTCATCTCTGATTCGACGGCGAGAAGTTCGGTTTCGATATACTTGTACAGGTTAGCCCGGGTGATCTGCGGCGGGAAGAATTTGCCGACAGGGTCGTTCTCGGTCACAAAGGGAACATTTCCAAAAAGATCGAGTGCATGGTAATAGCTGAGCGCACGCAGGAAACGGGCTTCGAGTCGGTACTGTCCGATCAGGGCTTTCTCGGCATCGTTAAAGCCGCGCTCGGCCAGCTTGGCGTCGGTCGATTCGCGGATGAACTCGTTGGTGGCGCATACCTGGAAGAAGATGCGGTAATACATCGCTGCGACGAAAACATCGCTCGATCCCCAGGACTGGCTATGAAAATTCTTGATCGTCTGGTCGTTCCATCCGATCACGGCCTCATCGGTCGTCAGTTCCTGGTGATACCAGAAACCGCGCATGTATTCGCCGAACCCTTCATCGATTCCCTTGATGTCGGGTTTACCGGCCGGGCCTTCCTGGCCCGAAACGGCGAGGCCTGCATAGAGCTTGGCCAGCACCATTTTATAATTCCCGGCAGTTTTATACACATTGACTGTGGTCCAGTCGTCCGGATCGATCGGCTTTGTATCCAGATCCTTGACGCAAGCGGAAAAGAACACGGTCATTGCCAAAACCATGCCTGTTATCGTGAATATTCTTTTCATGATATCTTAATTTTTATAGGTTACAGTGACAGATTTACACCCAGAACGAACACCCTGGAACGGGGATAGATGTTGTTGTCGATCCCGTTGTTGACTTCCGGATCGAGACCCGTGTATTTGGTGATCGTGAAGACATTGTTAACCGTGAAGCTCAGACGGAGGCCCAGGGAATTCTTCACCAGGTCTCCGAAATCATAGCCCAGGCTGATATAGTCGAGCTTGAAGAAGGAAGCATTCTGGATGTAATAATCGGACAGGTACTGCTGGTTGGTAAACTGCACATCGTACACATCTTTCGAAACGTTGCCCAGGTAAGGACCTTCGGGACGGAAGAGGTTGGAGTAAACGCCGCGGTTGGAAGCGTTGTTGTTGTACACATAATTCCCAACGGTAGCATGGCCGGCTGCGGAGAGCGAAAGCCTCTTGTAGCTCAGGGTGGTGGAAAGTCCATAGGTGCTGGTACCGTTCGGGCTCTTGTAATGATACCGGTCGGCATCGGTGATCTTTCCGTCCTTGTTCAGGTCTTCGTAAAGGCCTTCAATCGGTTTGCCGTTGGCATCATAAACCTGCTTGTACACGAAGAACGAGTTCATCGGGTAACCTACGCTGTGGATCTGGATGGTGTTGCCCACACCGCCGGAGATGCCACCGGTGTATACACCCAGGTAAGTCGGATCGTCAATGGCGGTAAGCTTGGTGATCTTGTTCTTGTTGAACGCAGCGTTCACCGAAATATCCCACTTCCAGTCTTTGGTGACGATGGGTTTGCCACCTAACGTGAATTCAAATCCACGGTTCTCCTGGTCGCCGATATTGGTGACAATATAGTTGGTCAGGTTGGTGCCGGCCGGTACCTGAATCTCGTTGATCAGGTCTTTGGTTTTGCGGATGTAATAATCCACCGATCCGGTGATACGGTCCTGCAGGAACCCGAAATCAAGACCTACGTTGGTGGTAGTGGTGGTTTCCCATTTGATGTCGGCGTCATACCCATTGGGACGGAGGGTGGCATACCATACATTCCCGATCTGGTAATACGCATATTTATTACTGATGGTGTACAACGGCTGATAGGGATACCAGTTGTCCATGATATCCTGCTGGCCGGTGACGCCCCATCCAAAACGGAGCTTTAACTGCGACAGCACTTTCGAATCACGCAGGAAGGCTTCGTCGTTGATCTTCCATGCGAGTGCGAGGGAGGGGAAAAGGCCCCAGCGGTTATCTTTGGAGAATTTGGAAGAACCGTCATCACGCAGGGTGAAGGTGAGGAGGTACCGGTTGGCCAGGGTGTAATTGAAACGTCCGTAGAATGAAATCAGGAAATATTCCTTTTTATCGCGGATGGTGTTGTTGTAAGTAGTGTCGTGTATCTTCAGAACATCCTGGGTGTACGTGTTGTTCTCCACCTTGAAGTGCTGCCAGGAGTAACCGGCCATCACATCGAACTTGCTCTTGATGCTCTTCACCTCTTTCACGTAATTCAGGTAGAAATCGAGCACGTTGTTGTTCTTGGTCTGATCATAGGTCTTGGCCAGCCCTCCGCTGAGGTAAGAACCGACGGAATTGAGGGGAATATCCGCATTCAGGGGGATATCCACGGTACCATTGCTTTTGGTATAGTCCATACCGAGGTTCAGTACGGCGCGCATATCCGGGAGGAAATGGAGTTTATAGTCGATCTGGGCATTGCCGAGGATGCGGTTCACGTGCGAACGGTCATCCTTCATTTCCAGCATGGCGACCGGGTTTTTGGTAGCCTGGTTCACAGGTACATTGTATCCGTTGGTATCCATCGGTTGGATCCAGGTCCAGTAGCCTCCGTAGGTGTTTGTGCCGCCTTCGGGGTACCATTTGTTCTTGAAGCTGCGGGTGTCCATGACGGGCTTGGTCGGGTCCATGCTGATGGCAGCTCCGATGGCGCCGTTGTCGGCAAACCGGTTCTTCTCATACATGTACTTGGCATTGACGTTCACCTTCAGGTAGTTCTTCAGGAACGACGGATTCAGATTGGCCCCGATGGTAGTGCGCTGCATGTTGTCGGTCTTCAGGATCCCGTCCTGGTAGTTGTACCCGACCGATATGCGGTAAGGCATGGTGCTGATGGCGCCGGTAAAGGCAAGGTTGTGGTCGGTGCCCATCGCGGTGCGGAAGATCTCCTTCTGCCAGTCGGTGGAGGTGGTGCCGTTGGTGTCGACCAGCGCCATCACATCGGCCCGTCCCTTGTATTTATCCTTGATCATGGTGCGGAACTCGTCGCCGTTGAGCACATCGATGGTTTTGGGAACCGTGGCAATCGAGATATTGCCCGAGTACTCCAGTCCGAATTTTTTATTTCCGGCCTGTCCTTTCTTGGTGGTGATCATGATGACCCCGTTGGAAGCGCGCGATCCGTAGATGGCGGTTGCGGAAGCATCCTTCAGCACGACATAATTGGCAACATCGTCGGGATTGATCATACCGAGGGAACTGCGGGCCCCCGAGGTGGAGGCGTTGTCGATGGGCACCCCGTCGATGACCACCAGCGGGTCATTGGATGCGTTGATCGAGGAACCTCCGCGGATGCGGATCTGGGCATCACCGCCGGGTGAGCCGCCATAGGTGGTTACCGTCACACCGGGGATCTTGCCGATGATGGCCTGCTGCGGGGAATTGATGCTCCCCTGGTTGAAATCCTTCTCTCCGAGTGTGGCTACCGATCCGGTGGCATCCTGCCGCTTGACCGTACCGTAACCGATCACTACCAGTTCGTTGAGGCTTTTTACTCCCGTAGCCATCGACACGTTCAGCGTCTTCTGGCCGGAGTAGGTGATCTCCTGCGTGGCATAACCCACATAAGAGAAGACCAGGATATCGCCGCCCTTCACTTTGAGTGAATACTTCCCGTCAATGTCCGTAACGGTCCCGGTGGTGGTATTCTTGATCACTACCGTAACGCCCGGAATTGAACTTCCGTCAGATGCATCTGTCACAATCCCTGTCAATGCCTCCTGGGCATAGCCTGCCGATGCCAGTGCAAAGGCGAAGAGGGTGATCAGATAACGCAACCAAAGTACACGTTTCTTCATAGATTTGATTTTAACTAGTTTAACATTAATTACATGATCTGTATTTATATATTTGAATCTGAGCCGGATTTTGGGTGCAAAGTAATAAAAAAAACACCTTTATATACAAAAAAAATATCCCTTACTTAACCATCTCAAAAACAGGAAGATTAAAAGTTATAGGCGGCCCTCATAAAACCTGCGGAAGGCAGCGCCGAACCCGTGAAATCGAAAAGTGTACAGTTGTCCCACGCCGAACCGGTACCCCACTTATCTTTCATTGAGGAGGTGATCCATGCCGGCTCCCAGTATATGATCCCGGTCCCGCCCCCGGCAATGACGGCTTGCGTCAGGGCCTTATAATAGGCCAGTTGTCCGGCCGTCGTAGCCGGGTAACCGGCCACAGTATCGGCAGGGCCGAAGATGTTGGAATAGGAATCGGCATTCCCGCCCGTCCACGGGTAGGCTGTTTCGACGATCATGACCTGCTTGCCGTAAGCGCTGCGCAGGGCCGAGATGAGATTGGTGATCCGGTCGAAACGGTTCATGGTCGACCATTTGCAGTAATGGGAAATACCCAGGATGTCGAAATCGGAAACATTGCCCTTTTTCACCAGGTCGTCGATCCACCACTGGGCATTTTGCATCTGCGCCACATGAAGGATGATCTTAGGTTTGATATCGGAGGAGGCGGAGAAATCCCTTACGGCTTTGATCCCCCTGCTGAGCAGCGAGGCGAACGAGGCGTAATTGCCGTTGTTCACCTGCCCGGCGGGGAACAGCATGCCGCCGTTGGTTTCATTGCCGACCTGGACCATCTGGGGCGTCAGTGACTTCTCTTTCAGGTAGTTCAACACCCGGAGCGTGTAATTATACACCGAATCGCCGAGCGGAGCCAGCGCCAGTCCTGCCCAGGCCGCCGGAGTCTCCTGGTGACCGGGGTCGGCCCAGGTGTCGGAATAATGAAAATCGAGATTTACAGCCATGCCGGCCTCCCGGGCACGCCGGATGGTCTTTTCCACATCCGCCAGGTCGCTGTAAAGTTTTCCCCCGGTGAGGGGACCGACCCATTGGGGATCGTACCACAACCGGACCCGGACCGTATTGGCCCCATATTTTTTCAGGATCCGGAAAGGATCGGAAATCTGACCCGAGTCGCGGAAAATACCGCCGAAATCTTCCACCTCGTTGACATACGACAGGTCCACCCCCATGCAGAATTTCTCCCAGGCATAGGGAGGTTTGACAGGGTCGGGGACGACGCCGGGATCGTTATCGGTACTTTTATGGCTGCAAGCCAAGACCAGGAACAAGGGGAATGTCACCAGGAGCAGGATCCACTGCCAGCGTTCGGCCAATCGT